>JAURND010000057.1 GCA_030830425.1 Gammaproteobacteria bacterium | reverse complement strand
GCAATGCGAGCAGCAGTAAACCAGCGCCTACGCCAAAACCTAATATCGCACCACCAAATGCCAGTACTGCAATCGCAGGAATTAACGGCGCGAGAAACATACCAGCGACTACGCCAAGACCAATACAAACGAGAACAGCAAGTGCCATTAAAATTTTAGAACGATTTTTTTCAAACCAATCACTAATCGCTTTAATGACAGCTGGACCTTTCCAGATGAGCAATGCGAGCAGCAGTAAACCAGCGCCTACGCCAAAACCTAATATCGCACCACCAAATGCCAGTACTGCAATCGCAGGAATTAACGGCGCGAGAAATAAACCGGCCACCACCCCAAGGGCTATACACGTAGCCACTAAAAGTGCTACTTGAATATTATCACTGTTTCTGTCATACCATTTAGTCAGTCTCTGATAAATCCCATAGAGAAATAGCGGGGAGATAAATGCAACCAAGGCCCAACCAATAGCAATTGCCCACCCAAAAGGTGTAAGTAGAGCAACAAGCACCAACAGGGCAGCGAAAAATCCAAGTAGTAACGCTCGCTTAGAGGTTTTTCTTTTCTTGGCTTTGCGACTTACAGACTCCTCGCTATCCGCCTCTGGTTTGTTTCGTGACTGTTCTTCTAGCTCTCGATCCGCCTCTGCGTTGCCTGACGGCACTTCTTTTAGCTTTTTAAACGTCCCGTCTGGCAACTTTTCTTCTAGCTCTAGTGCTTGATTCTGTTGGGTCATTAGCGTTCTCTATGTTGATTATTTTAAACACATACACACGACTAAATGGCTGTGTCGCTCCCATTGTCGATTATACGCCAAATATGTAAAAAATGCGCTTGGAAGTACTAAATGATGTGAACAAGACATTACCCCTCATCCGCCCTTACGGGCACCTTCTCCCCAAAAAGGGAGAAGGGAAAATAGGCTCATCTACCCTGCGGGCACTGCTCCCACAAATGAGGAAAAGGAAATAGTCAAACCCAATAAGCGGTTTTTGTCATGATGTGAGAAAAACAGCGCATGACTATTTTAATAAAATAAGGTAATTCTTTGGCGCCTGCGGTCAGGGCAGTTGTGGCATGATGCGCTTCATCTTCGCGCATTTTTTGTAGGATTTGACGGCTCGCTATATCTTGCGTCGGCAGCTGGGTTAGATGTTGATCTAAATGATTCACCACTTGTCGCTCTGTTTCAGCTAAAAAACCTAAGCTCCATTGATCCCCTGCCAATCCTGCACAAACGCCGATAGCAAAGGAACCCCAATACCAACAGGGATTTAAATAACTGGTATGGCCATTTAACGCCTGTAATCGTTGTTCACACCATGCTAAATGGTCATTCTCTTCTAAGCCGGCTTGTCGCATCGCGTCACGCACTTTGGGCGCATGGGCCGTGAGTGCTTGTGCGTGATACAGGGCTTGTGCACTGATTTCTCCGGCGTGATTGACGCGCATCAATGCAATGCTCAGCTGGCGAGCATCTTTTTTCAACACCGGTTGTTGTGTATGTTGTGCAGGATTGGGTCGGGTAGGAATAGCTTTTGATGCGACAGTGCGAAGGCCTTGGTCAAATTGCATCAGGCAGCGATCTAGAAAAGAATAGTGTCTTAGCGACGTTTGGATCATGTGGCGACCTTACCGCAATTCCCGCCAAAAAGGCGGAACTTGCTTCCTTGTTTTAACAGGAATTGCTGATTTTAAATGCGTGTTTACCCGCATAAACAGCTTGTTTACCTAATTCTCGTTCAATGTAAAGTAACCGATTATACTTCGCGATACGGTCAGATCGACATAAAGAACCCGTTTTGATTTGTCCTGCGGCTGTTGCCACTGCTAAATCTGCGATGGTGGTATCTTCTGTTTCGCCAGATCGATGAGAAATCACGGCACGATACTGGTTTTTTTTAGCCAGTGCGATGGCTTGCAAGGTTTCTGTTAACGTACCAATTTGATTGGGTTTAATTAAGATGGCATTGGCTATATTTTGTTCGATGCCTTGAGCGAGAATTTTAGGATTAGTCACAAAAATATCATCGCCGACTAATTGCAAGCGATTGCCGAGTTGTTGAGTCATTAATGCCCATCCCTGCCAATCAGCTTCACTCATTCCATCTTCAATGCTGATGATTGGATATTGTCTCACCCAGTTTGCATAGTAGTCGACCATTTCTTCTGAGGATAAAACCTTATTTTCAGCGCTGAGATGATATTTCCCTTCTCGATAAAATTCAGAGCTGGCTGGATCTAGGGCAATAAAAATATCTTTTCCTGCTTGATATCCTGCTTGATGAATGGCTTCTAAAATCACTTCAATCGCAGATTCATTAGAGGGCAAATTAGGCGCAAAACCGCCTTCATCGCCGACTGTCGTATTGAGTCCACGTTGATGCAATACTTGTTTCAAGGTATGAAATATTTCTGCACCATATCGCAAGCTTTCTGAAAAAGAAGCAGCGCCTGCAGGGATGATCATAAACTCTTGCATATCGACATTGTTATCCGCATGAGCGCCGCCATTAATCACATTCATGAGCGGTACGGGTAATACAAAAGCGGTGTCGTCGGATAAATAACGATATAATGGCAAATTTTTCTCAGCAGCGGCAGCTTTTGCAACGGCTAAAGAAACGGCTAACAAGGCATTAGCACCTAAACGCGCTTTGTTTTCGGTGTCATCTCGTTGGATTAACAGCGTGTCGATTTGGGTTTGATCAAAGGGCTCTTGACCCAAAAGCAGGCTTTGAATGTCTTCATTAATATGGGAGACGGCTTTAAGTACCCCTTTACCGCCAAAGCGTTTGGGGTCTTGATCTCGTAACTCAATGGCTTCGCGTGATCCAGTTGAGGCGCCAGAGGGAACAGCCGCATAACCACGCGCCCCGCTTTGTAATGTGACTTCTGCAGCAACGGTGGGATTCCCCCTAGAATCTAATATTTCATGGCCTTTGATGGCTGTAATTTGAGTCATATTTTTTCCTTTTTTATGTCGCTCTTACTTGAATTTGAGGTAACCATTCAGCACAATTAGCGAACGGGCATATTTTGCGAATTGTGCTGAATGGTTACAAAAAACCCAGCATGGTATCATGATAAAAAGATACTTCTCCTGTTGAAATATCATGATTACCACCAATAATCCCACATGCACCACTTTCAATCAGTTCTTTTAATATTGAACTGCCTTTTATAGCGGCTTGCACCGTTTTTCTGACATGAATAGCGGACACTTTTCCCACAAACTCGTCGTTAAGTGAAGTGCGATTTTCAGTAACGGTTTGTTCAGCAGTCACTGCAGGTTCTATTTTTCTCAGCAAGGCAGTCAAATTACCCATTTTTATGTCGTCACAAGCACCCTGGATTGCACCGCATTTGGTATGCCCTAAAACCACTATAATTTTTGCGCCCACTACTTTACAGCCAAATTCCAGACTACCCAGAATGTCTTCATTAATAATAGTGCCAGCAATTCGAACACTCAGGACATCTCCCAAACCTTGGTCAAAAATCAATTCAACAGAAGTTCGAGAATCAATGCAGCTTAAAATAACGGCAAAAGGATGTTGTCCATCAGATGTTTCATTGGCTTGTTGAAGCAAATTACGGCTTATTTTTAGATTATCGATAAAACGCTGATTACCTTTTTTCAGTAAATCCAATGCTAATGAG
>JAURND010000056.1 GCA_030830425.1 Gammaproteobacteria bacterium | reverse complement strand
TTTATTAAGCTAGAATTCATGCGATTTAACGAAAGAATTCTTCACTGGTATGAAGTAAAAAGAGCGTTGCACACAGTAACGATACGAAAGTATATTTTCGAAAACACAAAATCTTACAGGGTTGTCAATGCGTAAGTCCTAAATTAGAAAATGTTTAAAGCAATACTTTTGCTTCCCATTTTTCCTCATTTTACCAAAAACTTTGTTAAGAAAATTTTTCATGCGTAGACCCTGTTCCCAACGCATCTGCCAGCAACTGGACTATTTACTACTAATAACCTTCACAAGAAACACTTTTTAGTCTCTTTAAATAGTGGCGGGAATTGCTAATATTCTTTAGAATACGCTAAGACTGTTATCAAAAACTGTTACACCGTTAAGATTTCAATTATCTATTGCTAAACTTTATCAAGGAATGACCTATATGCAACCAAAAGCTACCCGTTTTTTATTTAACTGGCTAATGTTGATTAGCTTTTTATTCTGTCTACCCACTGGATTGGCAGGAATTCATGTTCTTCCCCAATACTTAGAGTTTTCGAACACAAACCTGAGAAATGACTTCACCGTCTTTAATGACGATAAAAAAAGTATGGCTTATGTCAATATCACTATTTTAAAGCATAACAGTGCTCTTGATGTTGCTGGAACAACCGATAAAGACAAACAAAATCTACCTGCTTTTATTCCGGTTACCCATACGACAGAGGCCGGATTGGTAGTGACGCCCCCAAAACTGGTAATTGCACCGGGTGCCTCTCGGTTAGTTCGCATACAGTTAACTAAGACACCTGAATACACCGAAAAAATGTATGAAATTCTGGTCAATCCAGTAGAAAGCGACCTAATCATAAAAAATAATAAACAAGATAACAAGGTGCAAGCGGGGATTCGCCTCGTCGTTAGCTATGGCATATTAGCAGCAGTAGCACCTACCCATATTCAAGCTAAACTCGCCTTAGATCGACAGGGTGACAAAATTATAGCCATTAATTCTGGCAATGTGAGTATACTTTTATCCGATGGCCAGCAATGTGTGGCGAACAAATGCGAAAAACTATCGGTTTACCGTGTTTATCCCGATACCAAGATTGTTTTCAAAGCGCCTACAGCAGCGCCAGTGACTTTCACACAAAAATATGTCGGCGGTGGATCGACCCCCATTCAGTCGAATTGATGGGTAGTGGGAATAGGGAAGTTGAGGGGCTATACCCCTGCTACATATGATGCCAAAACGTTTTTATGGGGCATTGTTGTGCTATTGGCACTGGGGGGGTTACCTGCGCTGGCATTTACGGCCAGCCACTCTCCCCCGCTTTCAATCGCCGCATTAAAAATTTGTCCTTTACCTGAGGTTTCTTCACTACCCACGGACATGTCTTTTCCATGGGCATCAAAACCCGAGTTATCTTTCATTCCTTCCGCATTACCGCCCCATAACCCAATCACAACACCGATCACAAACTTGCCTCGCTTGCCGAGCTCTTTTCAAACCCCGCATTTTAGTGCCCATGAGTTGTTGAGTCGTTTCGGGCTGAGCCAGACAGAAATTGCCGTGCTCGCGAAAAATCCTGAGTTATTTAATTCGCCTGCTGTGAATACGAATTTTGAGCAATCAGCCGACCAAAATCCTGTTTTTTATGTGGATATGAGCGCCCCCCCTAAAGGGTTTGAGCAATTAGATGGCCCCCAAAATGGACTGGTAGACGTTTATTACCAGGGGGAATTACTCAAATCTGTGCCTGCCCAATACACGGCTGATGCAATCACCATTGAGGCGCCTGAACAATTGGTCGCGGCCATGGCTAATATCCGCGACAAAGCGGCAACAATTAAAGCCTTAAGCCGAAAAATGCCGACACATAGCAATTTGGTGTGCACAAAAAAACAACCCATCCCCGTTTGTCAGGAACCTGTTTTAACCGATGCTGCCGTGGTTTTTGATATCAATATCTTCAGGTTAGATATCTTTGTTTCACCCAAATACGTGACACCCAGCACTGCGCAAGATGCTTTTTTGCCGCCTTCTAATGCCGGTTTATCCTTTGCCAATAACACTGCCATCACCACGGCAGGGGCCATCAACGATCAAAATAATTATCAGTATCAAATCTTAAACCAGGGCAGTTTGGCTGAAGGATCAGGACGTATCAATTATGCGTTGTCTTATGCTAATTTATTGGTGAACGATTCTGCTAACACTGGCGCTGACAATAACCAAGGAAAACCACAGCTAGCAGCACTGAACGCGCAATGGGATCATCGAGGCTATACTGCGCGAGCAGGTTATATTGAAACACGCGGCACGAATACCTTTATTGGCAACCAGAATATTTTTGGTGTCAGTATGGGAACCACGCTAAACACACTCAAACAAGATCATCGAACTATTTTTGGATCACCCATTGTGCTGCTTTTGAGCATGCCGAGCCAGGTTAATATTTTTAGAAATGGGCGTTTATTGGCCAGCGGCAATTATCCTGCGGGGCAGCAAGAAATTGACACCAACGCTTTGCCTGAGGGTGCTTATCCCATCACGATACAAATTCGAGATGCTTTGGGTAATCTACAAGAACAGCAACGTTTTTTTGACAAAACCCAACAAATACCGCCTAAAGGTTATCCGGTTTATTATGCCGATTTGGGTTTTCTAACCGGCGCAGCACAGGGCCAGCAAGGTAACCAGGTGGGCGCTTTTTTACCACAAGTTTCATCAACACCTATCTATCAAGTCGGATTGAATAAACGGGTTAAAGACAACTGGGGCGTGTCTGGCGGTTTGATGGGAGATATCAGTCATCACTTTTTAACGGGTGGATTCTTCTTTTTGTTGCCTTATCACGAGTTACAAATACAACCGCAATATTTAGCCACCAGCACGGGTAATTATGGGGTTGCCATTAACAGTAACGCGGTTTTTGGAAGGGTGAATGTAGGGCTAAGCGCGAGCGAATTACGAGGCCACCTAGAAAACCCTGCTCTCAATAATGTCGCCACCACGGGCGTGAATGTTTTTAACCCATTGACCAATACGCGATCTCAGTTTACGGCCAATATTGGTTTTCCGATAAAACAAACGACGGTTATTTTGCTGGCACAAAATACGAAAGCCATCGCTCAGCCAGCTGTTTATAGTTATGGGGTGACCAGCAGAACACTCTTGCATAGATTTAAATATAGCACTTTAGAACTGAATGTATCAGGCGTTTATAGCGCTAGCGACCCTTTATTGGTGACCGCAACTTTGAACTGGAATTTCAATAAAGACAAGCTAGGTGCTAACCTTTTGGCGGGTTACCAAACATCACGCGTATCTGAAAATAGCGCTTCAACAGGCGCAGGTGCTATCTGGCGAAATTTAGATGTCGCGCAACGTGGTTTATCAATCGGTGCCAACATAAATCAGACTCAAAACATACAAATCTTGACATCGACCATTGATGATTTAAATACCTACACACATTTGACTGGACAAATCCAAAGAACAGAACAAATCAATACCCCATTTGGTTCTTCTGGTAATACTGCTTATACAGGGACCCTAGATACTCGTTTAGTATGGGCGAAAGGACAAGGCTGGCCAAAATTTGGGGCGGGATTTATGCAGAATGCAGGAGCGGTAATTTATGTGGACAGCGACAAACCTGGCGAAGACTTTGAAATCTCTGCTGGTAATCAAGCGGTACAAATTGTCAAAACCAATGCAGCTACCCCTATCTTTTTATCCCCTTACCAAATTTATAGTATCAAAATTAAAGATGCGTCTAGTAATTATTTCAATTATGATGAACGTCCTCAGCAATTGGTTTTATATCCCGGCAATTTTAAATATTTCACTTGGAAAGCCCGACAAAAGTTTATTGTTTTCACACAAATACTCATGCCAGATCACAAGCCTGTGGCAAATGCGGCTGTTAAAGCAGATAACCAATTTAATTACACCGATGATCAGGGAAATATACAATTAGAAGTATTGAGTGATACCCGTGTCGTTGAGTTTCAAATATCTGAAACCCAAAAATGCCAAGTTCAATTGCCTGAAAAATTACCCGTTGATCATGGAGTTGCCAATATTTCTACTTTGCTTTGTGTGCCAGCACCTTCAGAAACAGCAAAAGAATCCAAAGGAGAAACAAATGCGAATCCGTAGCGCTATTTATCTTGCAATGCTGATCTGGTTGACGCAACCAGTATTGGCAATCGCTGTTGAAAGCGCACAAATTACGGGGGTGAGGCCGATTAACTTTAACCAGTTAAGACCATTTGAGATGGGCGCCACCTTCGATCAAGATCTCTGTGTCTATAGCAGCACCGGTTTTTATACGGTACAAGTTGCCAGCAATAATCCTTCGGGTAGTTTTGTGGTCAACAACCTAAATATGAAGCCTATTAATTACCAAGTTTTTTGGAATCGGCAACCCGGCACGGCAAACAATATTGAATTAAGGGCTTTAAACGCGCAAATTCAAAGCGGCGCAAGTATGACGCCAGGTTGCCCAAATGGGAACACGGCCAATTTGCAGGTGGTGATTCCAGACGCTGCTTTAATGGGTGCTCATGCAGGCAATTATGGGTTCTTTTTGCAGGTAACGGTGACACCTGCGACACCATAGTCAGATTTTGAACAGATGTTAACTCGGCGTCACTGTCAGATTCACCACTGCTCGATAAGTACCTGCACGAACCTTGGTATTTATGAGCGTAATGCTGATCGGATAGTTGCCCTTATTGTCATTACAGGTTAGCGATAAGCTGCTGGCAGTAAATACAGGAGAGGTATTGACAAATAAATCTTGGTTACCTAATTTTAAGCGAAAATCGATAAAATCCCCAAGGTTGTTAGTCAGCTTGGCCGTATTCATGTTGACATCGATGCTTTGGGACCCTGATCCTGACAAACTGGCAGTCACATTGACGGAACCTGTAGAACTATAAAGACAAACCGGATTTGGCTGTACGATATTTAACGGCAAAGAACCATTGGATGGATCAATGTTATTGATCGTCACATCGTTTAGTCCGCTTATTTTTGCGATATTTTCCACAGAAAAAGCAGCATCTATGTTGGCGGTAGAACTACTGCCCATATTACCATTTTGTGTAATGGCAAAGCTTTTTGTTAAAAACAAACTATTGCAGCACAGCAGTAAAAAAAATATGCGTATCATTTTTTTCTCCATTTATACTTCTCTCACTTCAAGATGCTACAGTATACTCAAAATTCGTCCTAATAGGAGCAAGCACCTTTACTAATGGGAACAAGCACCTTTATCCCCTCTCCCCACGAGAGAGGTTTAGGGAGAGGGAAATATAAAAAAGCTCTTTTGAAATTTATACTCGATTCCGGAGTTTTTGCCGCTAGTTGTTAACAACACCTATTTTAGGGTAATGCGCAAAAAATGGAATTGTCGTTCCCGCGAAGGCGGGAATCTATCCCAGCATGGCAGTTATTTAAGACGCTTTAGGATCAAGCAAGAAGAGAGAGATAAAATTTTTCTAAAACTGCTTGCCAAACATGGATGGGTTCCCGCCTGCGCGGGAATGACATAATTTTAGATGGCACATCCAACGCTAACATGAGATTTTCCGGTAATCTGACGCTGATTCACACCAAAAACTGCGGAATCGAGTTTATAACTGATAAACTGCTGTCCGTTTTCTGACATTAACACTCATGACTAAAAATCTTTTTCGTTCTACCAGTATAGTATCTGGCATCACTGCCATTTCTCGCATCTTAGGGTTTTTAAGAGATATGCTCATTGCGCAGTTATTTGGCACAATCCCTGCTGTGGATGCTTTTTATATTGCTTTTCGTATTCCTAATTTTATGCGCGGGTTATTTGCAGAAGGTGCTTTTGCACAAGCATTTGTGCCTGTGTTGTCAGAATATCGACAGCTAAAAACGCCTCAAGAAATACGGGCATTCATGAGTCATATGCAGGGGAGTTTATTGTTCGCATTATGCCTATTGACCGCACTGGCGCTGATTTTTACCCCTTATTTAACGGCACTATTTGCACCTGGGTGGCTCGCCAAAGATCCGCATCGTTTTATACTCACCACTCATCTATTACGCATCACATTTCCTTATTTACTGCTGATTTCCATGACGGCGTTTTATGCCTCAATTTTAAATACCTATGGCATGTTTGGTGCGCCTTCATTTACACCCGTTCTGCTCAATCTGGTTATGATTTTGTCTGCGCTATACTTAGCCCCGTATTTTGCAGAGCCTGTAGAAGCTTTGGCATGGGGTGTATTGATAGCCGGTATTTCACAGCTTTTGTTTTTAACGTTTTTTTTGATACTCAAAAAGTTAGTTGTCTTGCCCAGATTATTGTGGCGCGATGATGGGGTACGTAAGGTCATGAAGCTATTAATCCCCGCATTATTTGGGGTATCTGTCGCGCAAATCAGCTTATTACTCGATACTTTATTTGCTTCTTTTTTACCAACAGGCAGCATCTCGTGGTTATATTATTCTGATCGCCTCACTTATTTTCCATTGGGTATTTTTGGCGTAGCCTTGGCGACAGTCATTTTACCGCACCTTTCTCAAAAACATACAGATACTTTGGATGAAGCGTTTTCTAAAACGATCGATTGGGCATTGCGTTGTGTCTGTATCATTGCGATTCCAGCAGGGGTTGGATTATATCTGTTAGCCATACCGCTGTTTTCAGCATTATTTCAGTATGGGAAATTTCAAGCACATGATGTGATCATGGCTACGTTGAGTTTAAAAGCCTATGCTTTTGGATTACCAGCGTTTATGCTAGTCAAAGTATTGGCATCTGGTTTTTATGCGAAACAAGATATTAAAACGCCAGTAAAAATAGCCATTATCTGTTTGATCGCCAATATGATGCTGAATTTTGCATTAATTTGGCACTTAAAACATGCCGGATTAGCATTGGCGACTGCTTTGTCATCGAGTCTGAATGCATTATTATTGTGCTGGTTTTTAATCAAAACAGGCAGATACAAACCTCAAAAAGGTTGGTGGCTGTATTTATTTAAACTGTTCATGGCCAGTGCAATTATCTGTGTATTCATTTCTATTTTTTCACCGTCAAATTCAGCCTGGTTTACACATCCTGCGCATTGGAAAATAGCCTATTTAACCAGTTTATTATTAGGATCCGTCGTGGTTTATTTGATCAGCTTACGCGTGATGGGCATTCGACTGCGTACATTCAAAATGTGAGGCTTGATGATGGAATCTGTTTCCTTGAATAATCATAAAAAATTTACAACAAGCATATATGCCAAAAGCGGTTTAGCGCATTGGACATACCCCAATTGGTGGGACGCCATTGGTTTATGTATGGTGTTATCCATGTTTGGTTTGTTGGCGTTAGGCGCTAAAAGTATGGCGACGCCTTATCATTTAGGGGAACCGATTGCCATTTCTTTAGACCCCTCTTATTTGCCTTACTATGCGTTTTGCAGTGTCTTGCGTATGGCCCTGGCATTAATCTTTTCTCTGCTATTCACATTTATTGTAGGTACCATCGCCGCTAAAAGTCAGCAAGCCCGACGGTTAATTATTCCATTGATCGATATTCTTCAATCTGTACCCGTATTAGGTTATCTATCTATTACGGTCGTCGCTTTCATTGCACTATTTCCCAACTCTATTTTAGGACCAGAATGCGCGGCGATTTTTGCTATTTTTACGGCGCAAGTTTGGAATATGACGTTAAGTTTTTATCAAAGCTTGCGTAGCATTCCGCATGATTTACAAGAAGCAGCGAGCATGTTTCACCTCAATGGATGGCAACGATTTTGGAAGCTAGACGTCTCGTTTGCCATGCCTGGATTAGTCTGGAATGCGATGATGTCTATGTCGGCTAGCTGGTTTTTTGTTGTGGCCTCTGAAGCGATCACCGTCAATCAACAAAATATTACGCTGCCTGGTATCGGGTCTTATATCGCATTAGCGGTTGAAAAAGCAGACATGCATGCTGTGTTTTATGCCATTTCAATGATGTTTGTTGTGATTTTATTGTACGATCAAATTTTATTTCGCCCATTGAATGACTGGATTCAAAAATTTAAATTTGAATCTGTGGATGATGCAGAAGAAGCGACTTCATGGATGGTTCAGCTATTTAGACGTACAAAATGGCTAAGAAAATGTAGCACTATTTTTGAAAATGGATGGGATTATATGGTCAATTTACCCGCCACTTTTTCATCCAAAAAAACCACGCAGTCCACACAAAGTCTTTTAATTGAAGCCTCTGAGCGAGACAACAGTGTATGGTGGAGTATCCTTTTATGTTTATTGCTGCTGGGTTCTTGCTATGCTTTAGGCTTTTTTGTTTTTTCATCTGTCCCCTGGCAAGAGACCTTACATGTGATTTTCTTAGGCAGCATCACCGCCTTGCGAGTCATTTTGGTCATTGCACTGAGCTCTTTACTGTGGATCCCCCTCGCTGTTTGGATAGGCACACATCCGGCCATTGCCAGAAAAGCACAGCCCGTGATTCAGTTTCTAGCCGCATTCCCCGTAAACTTGCTTTATCCTATTGTTGTATTGGCGATTGTACACTACGGTTTGAATCCCAATATTTGGACATCACCACTGATGATTTTTGGCGCGCAATGGTATATTGCATTCAACGTCATTTCAGGCGTGATGGTACTGCCCAAAGATTTATGCCAAACAGCCAGTCTGTTTAAAGTCAGGGGTATATTATGGTGGAAGCGATTAATATTGCCGGGTATTTTCCCTTATTATGTCACAGGCGCCATCACTGCATCTGGCGGCGCATGGAATGCCAGCATTATTACCGAAGTCGTCAGTTGGGGGCACACAAAAATTAAGGCCGTAGGGTTGGGGGCTTATATTACCGAGCAAGCGACTGTGGGTGATTTTCCGCGTCTGGCATTAGGCATTGGCGTGATGTGCATTTATGTATTGGTTATTAATAGATTCTTGTGGCGACCGTTGTACAATTTAGCCACAGAAAGATTCAGACTAAATTAATATGAAAAACTGGCCAGAAAAATTCACCGCTTATAGCAAATATACCGCACTATGCTGGGGTTTTAGTATCCCCTTTTCTACCGCTTTGACAACCATCTTTTCCTTGTTAACACTGGCACTTATCATAGCCTGCGGAAATTGGCGAGAAAAAATAACGTTAATCCGAAATAACCCATTTTCAATCGCCATTTTGGTATTGTTCTTACTATTTGCCATCGGTTGTTTTTATAGTATCGCACCCTGGCATACGCGTTTTAGAGAATTAATCCGATTTCGTGAATTATTATCGCTACCGATTATTTTGTTTGTTTTTATGGCAGAAAAATGTCGTCGTTTATGATTA
>JAURND010000055.1 GCA_030830425.1 Gammaproteobacteria bacterium | reverse complement strand
CCTGATTTCTATCTAGAAAGGTGTACATTTCTTTCTCAACAATATCTGTGGCTTCACCGATACTCCGTTTAAATAAAGCGGTTTGCTCTACAATCGGGAAGCGAATTTCTTGATAGCCATAAGATAAAGCAGTGTTAATGAGGTGTTTTTCTAAATATCGCCAATAAATGGTTTCTGCAGGCAAAATATCTCGCATGCCTCGAACAGCTTGAATGCATGGTTCACGCTTACAATGATCAGTTTTTAGGATTGGTGTTGACATGAGAGTAAAGTTGTTTTGAAGCAATCAAGGGTTCAGAAATTCTCGTGAAAAACGCGGAACTTGCTTACTTGTTTTAACGCGTCGAAGCAAAAAAATCGCACTTATGGGTTAAAAGAGATAACGGCTATTGCTATTTTAAAATTCCCCATTGCTGTTTATGACGAACAACCTTCACAAGAAACCCTTTTTTCTGACTTTTTTAAAGGGTATTGGGAATTGCTGTCAAGTGTTTGAGGTTGAGCGAGAATTTTTGGAAATTGTATGGTTCGGTATTGAGATCGCAGTGTCTGATGTAGCAGGAGATTGTGGGTTGATGGTCGTAGTAGGTACGGAAGTGACCGTAGGCATGTTTGTTGGTGCAATATTGGCGGCATTAGGGTCAGTCACTGGTTGCATCGCTGCATTTTCTGAATTGCCGGTTGTTTTGTTTGAGCCACTAAAGTGCTGATAATAAGAGTAGCCTAATAAACTTAACAATATCATGACAATGAGATAACCGATCCAGCGAGTTGTTTTAGGCGTACTGGGATCTATTTTTTCATGGATCAATTCAGGGGCATGACGTTTAATGTTGGCCGATAAATTGAGATCATCAAAAGTTTGTAATATGTCTATGATTTCTTCTTTAGCCAGATTGAGCTGAGTTGCATAGGCGCGCAAATAACCTTTAGCAAAAGTTGCTGCACCCATTTGATGGTAATCATCATTTTCAAGCTGGGTTAAGCGTTCTATGTTGATGCGGAGTCGATTGGTAATTTCTTGAATGCCAATATGCTTTGCTTCTCTGATATGACGTAAACGAGAGCCTGGTCCTATGATTTTATTGGCATTGTTCATGATGGTAGGTGTGGTATTTAGTTCAAGTTCTTCGGCGTTCATGATGGTATTTCCTCTGATTTTAGTCTTCATCGATAGAATCATACCTTAAATTTTTGCTGGGTTCTCTAACCAGCGTGCATTTCGTTTCGTTCTATCTTTAAAATTTCCCACTAGTTGACCACATGCGGCGTCTATATCATCTCCGCGAGTTTTGCGAATAGTTGTATGAATGCCGCCTGTTTGAACAATTTGTTGGAATATTTTGATGTCTTCCATCGGTGAGCATACATACTCGGTCAATGGGAAAGGATTGAAGGGGATCAAATTCACTTTACAGGGAACCGTACGCAGTAAGGTTAGTAATTCTTTTGCATGTTTAGGAGAATCATTGATCCCTTTTAGCATGACATATTCAAATGTGACAACTCTTTTGGCATGTCCGCTAAAATAATCGCTACACACAGACATTAGGGCATCTAGCGGATATTTTTTGTTTAAAGGCACTAAAACATTACGTAGATCATCGTTAGGGGCATGCAAAGAGACGGCTAATGCTGCAGGGCTTTCGGCTTTTAAGCGCAGCATCGCGGGGATGAGTCCTGATGTGCTTAATGTGACCCGATACTTAGAGAGTCCATAGGCTAGATCATCCATCATTAAACTCATGGCAGGCACTACGTTGTCAAAATTTAATAACGGTTCACCCATCCCCATAAAAACCACATTGGTGATTGCTTTTCTTGTTTCAGGGGGGCGAGCAGTAGACGCTTGCGGTGAAATAGCGTTTTCTTTGGGTTGATATTCAGACAAGCGCTGTGATGCCAGTTGTAGTTGCCCGATGATTTCAGCCATTGTTAAATTTCGGCTAAAACCCTGTTTACCGGTTGAACAAAAACGACAGTCTAGCGCACACCCTACTTGAGATGAAATACATAAAGTGCCGCGTCGAGCCTCAGGGATAAATACCATTTCAATGGAATTGCCGTCTGGCAAACGCAATAACCATTTATGTGTGCCATCTGTGGCTATTTTTTCCCAGGCAATATCAGGCAGCCTGATGCAGGCGATGGCTGTTAATTTTTCACGTAGCGCATGACTTAAATTAGTCATCTGTGAAAAATCAGAGATACGCGCTTGATGTATCCATTGAATCAACTGATTTGTGCGAAAAGGTTTTTCTCCTAATTCCGCCAGAAAAGTTTGCATCGCTGAGCGATCAAGGCCTAGTAGATTGATTTTATCGGTTTTATCTTGCAATAGATGACACACTTTATTAGATGGTAATTTTATCAGCGAGTGTTCTTTTTTAGCAATTTCAGCCAGAAACGGGGTATTTGCTTTTTGAGAGGTCGCACGAATTTGTGATTAATGGTTATATACTCGTCTCACTTCAATGCGAGACAAAACCAGGGGGTTTTTTAAGGGGGAAGTGTTTTTCTGCCCCCTTAAATTCAAATAGATTATAGTGCTCGTATCAAAAAAGCAGATACATAAAAATTCTCACATTTAAGTACGAGCAGTATGTATTTTTAATGCTTGCTTCTCTGGCATATTTCTTCAGGTTTAAAAAAGAATTCAACTTCCCATGCCGCTGTTTCTGGTGCATCTGAACCATGCACAGCATTTTCATCGATGGAATCTGCGAAATCTGCACGGATAGTTCCAGGTAAAGCGTCTTTAGGGTTGGTGGCGCCCATCAGTTCTCGATTTTTCAAAATGGCATTTTCTCCTTCAAGTACCTGTATCAATACGGGACCTGAAATCATGAATCTGACTAAGTCATTAAAAAATGGACGTTCTTTGTGAATACCATAAAACGCTTCTGCTTGTTGTTTGCTTAATTGTGCCATGCGGGATGCTAGAATTTTTAGTCCTGCTTTTTCAAAACGTGCATTGATTTCACCAATCACATTTTTGGCAACGGCATCTGGTTTAATAATGGATAAGGTTTGTTGAGTCATTGAAATAGTTCCTATGAGAAAAGATTTAAAGTCTAGGCGCGTTGGTCATAAATCGCGTCTTTCCTGCGATACGTTGCTCACATACTGCTATGTATGCTCTGCTATGTTTCTTGAAAAAGCGCAATGTCTGTCTCAGCCTAACGAGAATTTGTGTGGACTCTAAACGCCAGAAAATGAAAACTTATTTCCACGCAGCGAATATGCTAGGAGTCAAACGCCACATTAAAGTGAGATAGGTATATACTGCTCGTACTTGAATGTGAGAATTTTAATGTATCT
>JAURND010000054.1 GCA_030830425.1 Gammaproteobacteria bacterium | reverse complement strand
TTGAATTTAAGGGGGCAGAAGAATGCTTCCCCCTTAAAAAACCCCCTGGTTTTGTCTCAACCTGAAGGTGCAAAAGACCGTACCTTCAGATTGAATGAGTATATGTATATGTGACCATTTTAAGGGAATTTTTTCCGCTTTTGCTGAATGGTTACATTTTAATCACTTAAAAGGGTGACAGAAATTGCTGAACATTGAGCACCTTAAACAGCGCAGTAAACTCATCCAAAAAATCCGTGATTTTTTTGAGCAACGGGGCGTATGGGCAGTCGAAACGCCATTACTCGGCAACAGCACAGCGACCGATCCTCATATTCATAGTCTCACGGTGTTCGCATCACCCAACAACCCCCATACGCATGCTTATCTGCAGACTTCACCGGAATTTCCCATGAAGCGACTGCTCGCTGCAGGCAGTGGTGCTATCTATCAAATCACGAAAGCATTTAGAGCAGAAGAACAGGGGCGATTGCATCACACAGAATTTACGATGCTAGAATGGTATCGTGTAGGGTTTGATCACCATCAATTGATGGATGAAATGGATGCGCTACTGTTTGAGATATTAAACACACTGCCCGCTGAACGCCTGACTTATACCGAAGTCTTTCAAACGCATCTCGGTATTGATCCGCTACAATGTGATTTGCAAACACTGAAAAAATGTGCACACGAACAGGGACTGGTGATATCAGAAAATTTAGATAAAGTTTTAGATGATCTGGATTTTTGGCGACATTTATTGATGAGTCACGTGATAGAACCCCGATTGGGCAAAGATCGGCCAACGTTTATATTGAATTTCCCCCCATCACAAGCTGCATTGGCAAAAATTCGCGACAGTCATCCGCCTATTGCAGAGCGGTTTGAAGTCTATTTTCATCAGATTGAACTGGCTAATGGTTATCATGAGCTGTGCGATCCGTTAGAACAAAAAAAGCGTTTTGATGCTGATAATCAACGTCGTCAACAATTAGGCTTGCCTAATATTCCCATTGATGAATCTTTATTGGCAGCGCTCACAGACGGATTACCCCCATGTGCAGGTGTGGCCTTAGGGATTGATCGTCTTATCATGCTGGCATTAAATGCCTCATCCATTAGCGAAGTGACTTTTTTACAGTAATGTCGGTTCAAAACGCGGAACTTGCCTCCTGGTTTTAACGCAGATGACGCGTGCCATGCTGGCGTTGGCCTTAATTTACCCGCCCCCTGCTGGTTTTAATGTGGGTGTACTGCTCATCTGATAGCGTTTTGCATTTTCTAGCGCGAGCTTTAATTCAGGACTCAATACCAGTTTAGGGTCATTAAGCGCAGCTTCGACATCATCCATTGATGGGATGTTTAAATCTCGGATGGGATCTCGGCCGTCAAATTGTTGTGTGGCCAAAAAAGGATGGGTTTGTGCGACATTCTGATTAGCAGCAGCCATACTGGCTTCTTCGCTATAATTTTTTTCTTGCGTTTCTTCAGGTGGCGGCTCTGTTTCTCTTCTGCTCCAGTCAATATCACCAAATGCTTTTTCGCCTTTGGCTAATTCACCTTGGACTAGACAACCACGCATGGCAAATGGTTTTCGGTCGGTACCACCACTGCTAACGTCAGTATCGTCAATATCGTCTTTTATTTCTTTGGGCATATTGTTAGAAACCATATGTGATCTCTTTGTTTAATGAGGTGGCGCTGTGATGGTAGCTTTTGGACAAGGTAACATCGGTTTTTTAAAAAAATCACGACTCCTCAAGGTATGATTGCCGAGCAAAAAAGCGATGGCCAGCCTGTTTAATCGTTTGGCATTACGCAAATCTTCTGGGTCTAATAGCGAACCTTGATGCAAGGCTAACAAGGATTTCCCTTTAAAAATTGTATCAGCACTATCGTCGGGGCTGCAACGATTCAATCCAAGGCCAGGTATAAATAAATAAAATTGGTCATCTAAAATGGCTTTTCCATTACCTGTTTCTTTATCTAACGCAAAGCCATACCCCAATTCCATGAGCAACGTTTTTTCTAGCAGACGCAAGTGAGGTTCTTGATGTGAGTCATGAATCAATGCGCGCAAGGTTTCTTCATAGGCATTGAAAACGGCGGGATAAGCATCAAAACGAGGCAGTAATCGTACCAGCAATTCATTTAAATAAAGCCCCGTTAACAAAGAATTACCAGCCAAAGCTAAGGGAGTGCCAGCGGGTTCTGCCCGACTCAAACTCATGAGCTCTGTTTTCCCAGCCCAACTGATGAGCAATGGTGTGAAGGGGCGTAATAAACCGCGATAGGGGGAACGCGCTAAACGTGCTCCTTTTGCCAGCAATTGAACACGCCCATGCAATTGCGTGAATGTATCTAAAATCAGACTCGTTTCATTGAACGGACGAGTGTGCAAGATAAAGCTATGTTGTAAAACGACTCTCATAGAGCGGTTCTCTTTTTGTCGCAGGTGCGGACTTGTCTAAGCGATGCGTTAAAATTAGGAAGCAAGTTTCGCGTTTTTAGCAGGAGTTGCTGTCCACCACCCACCACCCAAGGCTTGAAACAACGCCGCCGTATCTGCATAACGAGCAGCTTGCGCCTGAATTCTCGTCATTTTAGTTTGTTGATACTGACGTTCTGCATCCAATAAAGCCAAGTAACTGGTTGCTCCTAATCGGTATTGTTTTTGTACGAGCGAGTAAGTGGCTCGTGCTGTATTTTCGGCTGAGACTTGCTCTTTTAATGCAGTGGCATCGATTTGAATTGCGTATAACGTATCTGCCACATTTTGAAAAGCTTGTAATACGGTTTGTTTATATTGTGCCGCAGCTTGTTGATAAGTCGCTATGGCAGCGCTTTGTTTTGCTTTGAGTGAGCCTGCATCAAAAATCGTTTGTGTGAGTTGTCCGCCTAAATTCCACATGAGAATACGAGGGCCGAATAAATTTTGATTTTGGGTATTGCTATAAGCATAAGCCCCATTGAGTGAAATTTGGGGAAATCGATTGGCTTTAGCAATGCCAACATTGGCGCTGGCTTGATGCAATAAAGCTTCAGAAGCGCGAATATCTGGTCTTTGTTGGGTTAACTGAGAAGGTAAGCTCACTGGCAGTTCGCCAGGTAATTTGAGGTCATCTAAAGAAAACATCGGCAGTTTTGCATTACCTGGAAATTGACCGACCAACACCGCCAACGCGTTTTGATATTGTGATAGGTTTTTTTGTAAAGGCGGTAAAGTCGTGCGCATTTGCGCCAATTGCGTTTGTTGCGCAAGTACATCTATTTGAGATGCACCACCTAAATGCATTTGTTGTTGGGTAATATTGAATTGGTTTTCTTGGGAATGAATGAGCGCTTCTGTTTGTTGGACTTGCGCCTTCAATGATGCTTCCATGATTGCCGTCGTAACAATGTTGGCACTTAAGGTGAGATAAGCGGCTTGCCATTGAAAAGCTTGATAATCCACTTTTGCGCGCAATGCCTCCAAGTATCGGCGTTCTGCGCCGAATAAATCTAAATTGTAAGACACATTGGCAGAGATATTATAAAGATTGAAACTACTGAAGTTATTGCCAACTCTTGAATTCACATAATTTTCATGTGTTGCAGCAAGCTGCGCATTGATACTGGGAAAAAGTCCGGCACCAATTTCAGCCCTTAATGCATCCTGTGCCTGCTTGGTTGCTGCTTTTGCGGCTTCTAGTGTAGGGCTATTTTCGATGCCTTGTGCAATCAACGCATTGAGTGGTTTATTGCGAAATAAAGTCCACCATTGCGCAGGAATATTTTGACCCATCCTAAAAGATTGCGCGTTGCCAGCAGAATTCTTTGACTCTGCAGTTTGATTGGGCAGTGGTGTGTTGTGATAGCCAGATGTATTGGGCGGTGTTGGTGTCTGAAAATCAGGCCCCATCATGCAACCGGAAAAAATGAGGCTCACAAGGATGATTGAGCAGCACTGAGTCGATAATTTTTTAATCATAGTCATAGGGATTTTAGCGGAAATTGCTGGATTTTTGATATATTCATTCCACTTCAAGATGCTGGTTGAAGTGTTTTGCTGCCCCCTTAAATTCAAACAGATGATACTGCTCGTAT
>JAURND010000053.1 GCA_030830425.1 Gammaproteobacteria bacterium | reverse complement strand
TTATGCCAGTCTTTGTATGGTGGTGAATAGTTACGCTTTATTTTATACTCGCCTCACTTCAAGATGCTGGTTTTTGCATCCTTATTTTTGACGGGAATTGCTGACTCTAGCCTTCATAACCCAAATTCTGATACAGCTCTTCTCTGGTTTGCATCGTATGCAAAATTCCCCGCTGGGTGCCTTTTTCGTGTAATGTTTGATACACGTTTGATGCGGCTTGATTCATGGCGCGAAAAGCTGATAGAGGATAAAGCGCCATACTCACATTCACACTTTGCAATTGAGCTAATGTAAATAGCGGCGTGACGCCAAATTCTGTGATATTCGCCATCACTGGTACGGATTGGTTTTGGGTAAACAGACGATAATCCGTTAATTCGGTCACCGCTTCGATAAAAAGCATATCTGCGCCGGCTTCTATATATTGCGCGACTCTGTCTAGCGCGCCATTAATGCCTTCTCCTTGAATGGCATCGGTGCGCGCCATAATAACGAAATGTGGATCAGTTTTAGCATCGACGGCGGCTTTAATTCTATCCTTCATGGCTGCTGCTGATACCAGCTGTTTACCGGGGCGATGTCCACAACGTTTTTCTGAGACTTGATCTTCGATATGCACCGCAGCAACGCCTGCTTTTATCATTTGTGTGACGGTACGCGCGATATTCAAGGCAGACCCCCAGACCGTGTCTATGTCTACCAGCAGCGGTAAATCCACATTATCCGTAATGCGAGCGGCATCGATTAACACATCGTGCAAAGCAGTCATTCCTAAATCAGGCAGTCCCAACGAAGCATTAGAAACCCCTGCTCCCGATAAATAAATCGCACGATGGCCTGCAAGTTTAGCCATGCGAGCACAATAAGCGTTGATGGTGCCGACAATTTGAAGCGGTTCTTTGGATGACAAAACGGCTTGCCGGAATCGTTGCCCAGGTGTTTTTTGAGCGGTCACAATAAAACATCTCTTTCAGTATGCGCGCGCCCTAATTTCACGGCTAGAAAAAATATGAGCGCGGTAAATATAGCGATGACATAAAAATCTGCGCCAAAGGTTATTTTTCCAATGCCCTGTCCGAATGTGCCAAAATACGAGATTACGCACATGCCGATAATATAGGGGGCAATCCACCAAGAGGTCGACCATTGCTTTATCCAAGTATTATTTTTCTGGCGACAACAGTGCACGATAAAAAAAGCAAAACCAATCATCATGGCGATCATCATACGATAAACGGTATGCCAACCAGTCCAATACACCAACAAATTGCAGGCATAAAAAGCGATGAATGAGGAAACAATAGGGAAAGGTAATTTAAACGGTCTGGCTTGATGTGGATGAGATTTGCGTAACCCCATCAATGCAATAGGTCCGGTAATATAAGACACAATAAAACAAGAGATAATAAAACTGACCATATCTTGCCAACCGGGAAAAGGTAAAAATAACATTAAACCAATCAGATAATTTAAGATAATTCCCCGAGAGGGTACGCCTTTTTGAGTTAATTTTTCAAAATATTTTGGGAAAAATCCAATTCGGGTTAAAGCATAATTCACCCTGGCTGTAGAAGCGGTGTAAACATAACCCGTACCAAAAGGTGAAATTAATGCATCCGCATATAAAACAATCACAAACCACGCTAAACCGAATGCGCTGAGAATGCCGGCAAATGGTCCGCTGTCTCCTTCATAATGTAAGGCTTTCCAACCATGACTAATAGCAGTCATGTCTAATGCACCGATGAATGCAATCTGTAAAGCGACATATAAAATAATGCAAAAAATCACCGAGCCTATTAATGCTAATGGGATATTTCTTTGTGGATTTTTGGTTTCTCCCGCCAGTTGCAATACCGTATTAGCCCCAATAAACGAATAAATGACACCACCTATTGGTAAGGCTGCCAAAATGCCATGCCAGCCATAAGGAGAAAATCCACCTGAAGCGGTCGCAAAAAAATTAGTCGCATGAAAATCCATACAAACCAGCACGAGCACTGTCATAATAGGCACAATCAATTTGATTGCGGTAATGACGGAGTTAGATTTACTAAAAAATTTTGCGCCTTGATAATTGAGATAACACATCAAAAACATGATGATAGCCCCCAAAAAAATACCCGTTTTCGTCATGACAGTCACATTCTGAACTTTAGTGACTAAACCGGGCACATAGTTCGCCATGTAGTGTATTAACCCCATGGTTTCTACAGGCGCTACTGCAACGCTGGATATCCAGACCATCCAACCGGTCATAAAGCTGACTAATGGTCCATGACTATATTGCGCATATTGCACCATGCCGCCAGCAACGGGGAAAGCGCTGCCCAATTCAGCAAAGGTGAGCGCAATCATGGTCATTAATAAACCGCCGATAATCCATGAGATGATCGCGGCAGGACCTGCAACCTGTGCGGCATAGAGTGGCCCAAATAACCAACCAGAGCCAATCACGCTGCCAATACCTGCAAATAATAAACCAAATATTCCGATGGAACGTTCAAATGTCATACTGTTGTTCTCAGTTAAAAATTACTGCTAAATAATGGCATACCCAATACTGATTAGGAAGCAAAATCCCCACATTTTTTACGTGAATTACTAGTCAATTCAAAAAAAATATGGTTAAATGACAGCTATTTTACAAGCTTTAAAAACGCGAAATTCTCAGCTTTGTGCCGCTCATGTTATGCGTAAGCGTATAATCTGTTGATGTTAGAGGGGAAAAACACAGGTTCCGACCTTCGTCGGGACGATTCGCGCAATCCCCAGTTTTGTTTCAAACTAAAAATAAAAAGGGCTGAATTTTTAGTTTGAAGAATTATGTTTATTACTTTTTAAAGGTGACGATTCAATGCCAAGTGTTGAAATAAAAGAAGGTGAGTCTTTTGATGTAGCTTTGCGCCGATTCAAACGCGCTTGTGAAAAAGCCGGTATTATCGCAAAACTGAGAAAAATGGAGTTCTATGAAAAACCAACTGCCGAACGCAAGCGTAAGCATATTTCTGCGATTAAACGTTGGGAAAAGAAACTGATGCGAGATCAAGATGTTTATCGTACGCCCGCAGAAGAACGTAAAAGAGCGGCTGCGTTTAACAAATTCAAGCGTCCATATCAGCCTCGCCTCAATATTAATGCATTGATCAACGAAAGCAATAAATAGCCAGAAATTTACGCTCCAATTGTAACCCTTTAGATTTTACGAGGGGGATTAAACCGCTCTCTCGTAAAAATTTGAACTGCTGACAACCGCAATGGGGGTTATCAGGGTAATAGTCGCTATCATCGCTGATAGTTAGCGCAAATTTATTTGCGCTAGCAACATCCATTAAACCCCAATTATCTGCGTTTTAGCAGAAAATGCCCATAAATAGCCAGAAATTCCTACCTTCTTTCTCATCATTTCCCATATGGATGCTCGCTCATGCCTGAGATTAATTTAAAGTTACGTATTTTTGAAGACATGAAAGCGGCCATGAAGGCGCATGACGCTCGTCGGTTGGGAGTGATTCGCCTTTTAATGGCGGCCATTAAACAAAGAGAGATCGACGAACGGGTGCTGCTCGATGACACTCAAATCTTGGCAGTGTTAGATAAGATGCTCAAACAGCGTCAAGACTCTTCAAGCCAATTTAAACAAGCCGCGCGCTTAGATTTAGTCGAGCAAGAAGAATTTGAAATCACTATTTTGCAAGCTTACCTGCCAGCTCCATTTGACACCACTGAGATTGACGCTTTGATTCAGCAGGCTATTGATACGCTAAAGGCAAATTCCATCAAGGATATGGGTGCAGTGATGGCTCAACTCAAACCTATTTTACAAGGTCGCGCAGATATTGGTCTTGTTAGCGCAAAAGTCAAAGAAAAATTATCAGCGCATTAACTTCATTTTTTGCTGATCATCAAAAAGCTCACTCCCCCAGGACCTTCTCATTAAAACCTAAGATAAAATCCTGGTAACTATTCACCACCATACAAAGACTGGCATAAACGGTCAGATTTTAGTCAAGTCTGGTGTAAAAAATGGCCGAAAAAGCGCAGCATATAGGTATATG
>JAURND010000052.1 GCA_030830425.1 Gammaproteobacteria bacterium | reverse complement strand
TTCTCGGCACCAAATCATTCAGTAATTATTTATACTCATTCAACCTGAAGGTACTGTCTTTTTCACCTTCAGGTTGAGACAAAATCAGGGGGTTTTTTAAGGGGGAAGTATTCTGCTGCCCCCTTAAATTCAACCGATTATACTGCTCTTACCCCAATCGCATTTTCTTCAGTCCTGTATTTTAAAAACCAGTCCTTTCAAGTAAGAGCAGTATATACTCGTTCTCCCTGAAAGTGAGACAAAACCAGGGGGTTTTTTAAGGGGGAAGTGTTCTTCTGCTCCCTTAAATTCAACAGGTTATATCGCTCTTACCCCAATAGAATTCTTTTCAGCATATTGTTTTAAAAACCAGTACCTTCAAGTAAGAGCAATATATTATCCGTGACACATTATTCCCCAGCGATATTCAAAAAATCTCCTCTGCGTATTGTCCTAGCACAGCTCAATTTTTTAGTGGGCGATGTGGCAGGAAATGCGCAAAAAATCATTCAAGCCACGATCGCTGCCAGAGATGATCAACAGGCAGATCTCATTGTTTTTCCAGAACTAGCCATTACCGGATATCCCCCCGAAGATTTGTTATATCGACAAGATTTTTATCAACGTATCGATGCTGCATTGAAACAAATTGCCGAGCAGGCCAATGGCATCGATATCATTTTAGGCTATCCGGCGCAATCTCATCAAGCCTTAAAAAGCGAGCAGTATAATCGTGCGGCATTCATCAGCCATCAAAAAATCGTCGCACATTATGATAAGCAAAAGTTGCCCAATGATCATGTGTTTGACGAGATGCGTTATTTTAAGGCGGGCAAAAATAAAGCGTGTATCGTCGGGTTAACACAATCAGACATCAAAATAGGGATACTCATCTGTGAAGATATTTGGCATGCAGAACCGGCTATGCAAGCCGCAGAATTGGGCGCAGATCTGCTGGTTTGTATCAACGCTTCTCCTTTTTCCAAACATAAATCACAAGATCGTGCACATGTGCTAGCAACACGCATTCAAGAAATACAGTTGCCTGTGCTTTATGTGAACTGCGTGGGTGGTCAAGATGAATTAATGTTTGATGGCGGATCTATGGCGTTGGATCGTCATGGAAAAATGATACAACAAGCCCTGTTTTTTGAAGAAGACAGTTTGGTGGTCGACATCCACAAAGACAGAGAAAAAAAGTGGGCACCTATTTTATCGGCAACTCACAAACGCACGCCAAACCCATTATTCAGTGAAGAAGAAAGCATTTATCAGGCATTAGTATTAGGCGTACGCGATTATGTTGAGAAGAATCATTTTTCAAACGCAATATTAGGCTTATCCGGCGGCATTGATTCTGCATTAACCCTCGCGATTGCGGTGGATGCGCTCGGGAAAGATCGTGTAAAAGTTGTGATGATGCCATCGCGCTATAATTCTGCCGAAAGTTTATTAGATGCAAAATGTCAGGCTGAAACCATGGGTGTCCATGATGAAATTTTATCCATTGAACCTGTTTTTAAAGCGTTTTTAGAGACATTGTCAACACGCCATACAAACACGGCTTTAATGCGTATTACGCAAGAAAACTTACAGGCACGTTGTAGGGGAACATTATTGATGGCGATTTCTAATAATGAACAAGCCATTGTCTTATCCACGAGCAATAAAAGTGAAATGAGTGTTGGATATTCCACTTTATATGGCGATATGGTTGGGGGCCTTTGCGTCTTGAAAGACGTGTTTAAAACGATGGTATATCGATTGGCGCGATATCGTAATCAATTATCCCCCGTGATTCCCGAAAATGTCTTATTAAAAGCACCTTCTGCAGAGTTAGCATTTAATCAAACAGATCAAGATTCTTTGCCGGATTATGCGATATTAGATGAAATTTTAGCGCGTTATATTGAACAAGATGAAAGTTTGGATATGATCGTCGCTGCTGGTTTTGATGAATCTGTCGTACGCAAGGTATTGCATATGGTTGATCGGAGTGAATATAAACGCCGTCAATCAGCGCCTGGTATCCGCATTACAGAACGCGCGTTTGGAAAAGATAGGCGATATCCCATTACTTCGGGATTTCAGTCTTCCGCATTTTCAGTTTGAAGTAGGCCTAGTTGAAAAAGAAAATGAACAATTCATCATCCAATTTTTCGCTTAAAAAGCATACTAAAAGTATTTCACGTGTTGCGAGTATCATCGCCAATAATCCTGATCTTGCGCGTCAACAAATCTCACAGATATTGGCTTATGCAGATGTGATCGAGCTGCGTTTAGATCATTGGGAAAAATTACAGATAGCCGATGTCGCCGAGTTATGCGAGGAAATTGATCGGCCGATGATTTTAACGTTACGCTCAAGATCACAAGGTGGTCAATGTCAGTTAGATGAGTCTGATCGTCTGGTATGGGTTGAGCAGCTAGCAAAATTAAAACCTGCATACATAGACCTGGAATGGGATGTGCCGATCGCGTTCGTGTCTAAGCTACGTGCAGCTTATCCTAGTGTTCAGTGGATTCGTTCTTATCATGATTTTAATCAAACACCTGCTGATTTAGCGGCTTTATTTCAACAAGTTTTTCAGTCTAACACTGATATTTATAAGCTGGCGACATTCGCCAATAGCATCTGCGATACATTACGTTTCTTAATTTTTCTGCAGAAAATCAGCCAATCTCATCGTGTGATTGGGATGACGATGGGGGAATACGGAAGCGTTAGTCGCATTTTAGCACCCGTTGTTGGGAGTTTATTGGCTTATGGTAGCGTGAATGCAGATACGGTTTCAGCACCCGGTCAGTTAACACTCGCAGAATTGACGGATATTTATCATGTTCAATGCTTAAATCGCGAGACAAAAATATATGCCCTATTGGGTGATCCTGTGAGTCAGAGTCCTGGGCATCAATACCATAACGCGCATTTTACACGATCACAAAAAAATGCAGTCTATGTGAAATTGCACGTCTGTTCGGCAGAATTAGCCCATGCGTTTTCGCTGTGTCAGCAGCTTCCTTTTTACGGATTTAGTGTCACGATGCCACACAAAGAAACGATAGTGCCCTTGCTCGACGATTTATCTGTTCAGTCAAAATCTATGCAAATTGTCAACACCATCAGTCGTGAACATGATAATTATCAGGGCTTTAACACAGATAGCATGGCCAGTGTAGCCATATTGCAGAGAGAAAAAATCAGGATTTCTAAAGCACGGATTTTGATTTTAGGTGCGGGCGGTTCTGCTAAAGCAATCGCCTATGCGCTGCATGAACAAGGGGGCGAGATTACATTATGTAATCGTACACTAGCGCGCGCGCAATCGTTTGTTGCAGCGTATGGTGGGCAATGCATCGATGTTGAAACTTTGTTTTCGTATTCAGATATATCATACGATGTGATTATCAATACGTTGCCCGCCGATGCATTTATCGCACAATGTGAGGATTGGCCGTTCCCCAAGGCAACACAAAATACAGCGCAATTGGCCATGGATATTGTTTTAAAACCAGCGCGCACTCGTTTTATTGAAAAAGCAGAAAGAGCAGGTTGGCGTTGCATCGGTGGCGATGCCTTTTTTGCTGAACAGGCTTTATTGCAATTGCAGATTTGGCAGTAATTCTCGTAAAAAAATGCGGAACTTCCTGTCTTATTTTAGGGCAACGAGAATTGCTGATGCAGGTATTTTGCCAATCCATCTAGCAATGCGATGTCCGCTGGTGATCGATCTGCGCGCATTGTGTTAAGCCGTGTGAGTGCAGCAGTTGGGGTGAGGTGTTTTTTCCCTTGCCAATCGATTAAAGCGTCTTCGGGGTTTTCACTGTTGATACGGCTTGAATAAGCGTGAAAGCTTTTTGCCAAAGAGGGCGTTAAATCAGCGGTATAGTGACGTCCTAAAATACGTATGGCGAGTTCTTTTAATCGTGGATTTTGAAAATCTTCACAGATTTTTTCTTTTTCTGGTAAAGATGCAGTATGAAATTTCGCGCAAGACATTTCTTCGTTTCGGTTTAAAAAACCATTCACGTATAAATCTGCAGTAACATCTAAGTGAGGAATTTCTGGATATTTATAAGTGCGATAATAATGTTGAATTTCTTGAAATAAGACTGGATTTTGGCTCAACCAATCTAAGTTGGCTTGCGTGATATGCTGCCTTTCTTCAGTCAGATGCTGTTTAAATCGGCCACTTAAAGGCAATAAAAAATGTTCCGCAGGTTTAATACGAGCTACCCAGGTGGTTTTTGGAAGGGAGTCGTGCGTAGTGGTTAATAGCTCAGGTTTATCTAAACGCAGCCATAAGGTTTGGTTTTTATAGTGAAAATGTTGTCCTAAATTTAATGCAGGATATTGGAAAAAATCAGCACTACCCGTGCAACCAAGGAGTAATGCAAGCGGATATTTCCCATAAGAAGTTTCTAAAAAAGTATTCAGTGTTTCGCGACGTTTTAATTCCAACGCTTTATTAAAAAATCCTATCGTATAGTCCCAAGTTTTTCGTTCTTGAAAAAAGAGACGAGCTAAAGACAGCGTGGCTTCTACATCGGCCATTGCTTCGTGAGCAGTACCCGTAGCGAGTTGATTGGCATGATTTAAATGTTCCAGTTTTAAGCTGATTTTGCCATCGGGTTTGGTTGGCCAATTTAAAGTATCGCGATGATATAAATAGTACAATTGCGCCATGGGGTAAAGATCAAAGCGACCACATTGATTTGCCCATTGATGGGTGTAAGGTGGGAGTAAATTTCGATGAAATGAAAATCTCAGCACTTCGTCGTCAAAACCTAGGGTATTGTACCCGCCGCTAATCGTGCCAGGAGTGTTGAGTAGCGTATGGATTTCTTTGATAGCTTCGATTTCAGTGGCGCCTTTTTGCATCATTTCAACCGGAATGCGATGAATGAGTATGGCTTCAGGGTCTGGCACCACATCACAGTTCAGTTTGATTTGAAACTCATAGCGTTGTTGTTCGTTGAGTGCTAGGTCTGTTCGAATCGCTGCAAATTGTAATACTTGGTCGAAGCACTTGTTTCGCCCAGTGGTTTCAATATCATAGAATAGATAGGTGTTTTGATCTGACAAAAGCGGGGATTCCTATTTTACAGCAACTCCTGCCAAAATGAGGAGCTTGCTTCCTGGTTTTGGCGGACATGGACATTGTTGAGCATCAACAGCAATTCCCGTCGCCCTTTATACCCATTCCACTTCAAGATGCTGGTTTTTGCATCTCTAAAGTGAGACAAAATCAGGGGGTTTTTTAAGGGGGGAAGTGTTTTGCTGCCTCCTTAAGTTCAACAAGTTATACCGTTCTTACCCCAATAGCATTTTTTTCAGCACATTGTTTTAAAAATCAGTACCTTCAAGTAAGAGCGGTATAAAGTAACTAAAACAAAGGGTTTTTGGTAAAAGTTGTTCGCCCTAAAGCACCATTGCTGACAAACGCATAAGGGATTGTTAAAGGGGAGATGGCGGTTCTCCCCCCTTAATCGCGAGCGCGGACTTGTTCAAGCGACGCGTTAAAACAAGACAGCAATTAGTTTTTATTTCCTGAAAAAGCACCTAAAATTTGTAATAGACTCGTGAACAAATTAAACAGTGCCACATAGATAGAAATGGTTGCCATGATGTAATTGGTTTCTCCACCATGAATAATATTGCTGGTATGGAATAAAATGAGCCCAGAAGAAAGTAAAGCAAATGCACCAGAGACTACAATTTGTAATAGTGGCATTTGAAAGAAAAGACCAGCGATTCCTGCGATAAAAGCAACCATGGTTGCTGCAAATAAAAAGCCAGCCATATAGCTAAAATCTTTGCGTGTAGTCAGTACATATGCGGAAAGAGAAAGAAAAATAAATCCAGTCGCGCCCAATGCGGTGGCGATAATTTGACCGCCATTGACAAAGTTATGTAGATATAAATTCAGGATAGGTCCTAGCGTGTATCCTAAAAAACCAGTGAACGCAAACGCCGCCAGAATTCCCCAAGCACTATTACGTAGGCTGGATACTAAAAAAGATAAGCCAAATATCCCCGCAAAAAATACCAGAATGCCGGGGCCTTGCGCATTGATTTTCATGGCATAAGCTGCGGTGCAAGCACTGAACAATAGGGTAAGGCTTAGTAGAAAATAGGTATTGCGCAGCACTGAATGTGTCGCCAAAATTGAGCTTTGACGTGCTGATGTGATAACAGATGGTTGAGAAGAGGGATCGAATTTCATAGATTTAAAGCTCCTTTTTTTACGTTTATACTCATTCAACCTGAAGGTACTGTTTTTTGCATCTTCAGGTTGAGACAAAACCAGGGGGTTTTTTAAGGTGGAAGTATTCTTCTGCCCCCTTAAATTCAACCGATTATACCGCTCTTACCTCAATCGCATTTTCTTCAGTCCTGTATTTTAAAAACCAGTTCTTTCAAGTAAGGGCGGTATATACTGTTCTGAATGGATTTAAAATACAAAATCTGAAGAAAACGCTGTTGATGGCTTGCTGGTTAAAGCAATGATTCTGCCATTTATCTTAACCATTATATCATAAGCCGTCGTTGGTAGAATAGACAGATGTATTCAGTGGAAATTACTGTTATGCTCATGTTTATACTCGTTCTTCCGTGAAAGTGAGACAAAACTAAGTTTTTTAAGGGGGAAGTGTTTTGCTGCCCCCTTAAATTCAAATAGATTATACTGCTCGTATCAAAAAAACAGACACATTAAAATTCTCACATTCAAGTACGAGCAGTATATACTCCTCTCACTTCAATGTGAGACAAAACCAGGGGGTTTTTTAAGGGGGAAGTGTTCTGCTGCCCCCTTAAATTCAAACAGTTTATACTGCTCGTATCAAAAAAGCAGATACATTAAAATTCTCACATTCAAGTACGAGCAGTATATACTCGTCTCACTTCAATGTGAGACAAAACCA
>JAURND010000051.1 GCA_030830425.1 Gammaproteobacteria bacterium | reverse complement strand
TGGTTATATGATGCTTTTGCATCAGGTGGTTCTCAAGGATACGATCATAAAAAAGTGGCGATTACTGCTCGCGGCGCATGGGAATCCGTCAAAAGACACTTTCAAACTTTAAATATAGATCCCCAAAAAGATTCCATTACGGTTATGGGTATTGGGGATATGGCTGGCGATGTCTTTGGAAATGGCTTGTTGCTGTCAAATAAAATGAAACTAGTGGCTGCATTCAATGGCATGCATATTTTTTTAGATCCCAATCCAAATCCTGCAACCAGCTTTAAAGAACGAAAACGTTTATTCAATTTACCTCGTTCTACTTGGGAGGATTACAATACTAAATTAATCTCCAAAGGGGGCGGCATTTATAATCGTCATCTAAAATCCATTAAACTATCCAATGAAATTAAAAAAATGTTGGATATAACGGTAACATCGCTGGCACCCAATGAGTTAATACAAGCAATTCTCAAAGCCCCCGTTGATTTATTATGGAATGGTGGGATTGGTACTTTTGTGAAAGCAAAATCAGAATCGCATGCAGATGCAGGAGATCGTGCGAATGATACCGCTAGAATAAATGGGCATGAGCTGCGGTGTAAAGTTGTCAGTGAAGGTGGTAATTTAGGATTTACGCAATTAGGTCGTATCGAATACGCCTTGAAAGGCGGGTTAATCAATACGGATTTTATCGATAATTCTGCTGGCGTTGATTGTTCTGACCATGAAGTTAATATCAAAATCTTATTAAATGATTGGATGGCCAGAAAGAGAATCTCAGAAAAACAACGAGATAGCTTGTTGGTTAAAATGCAAGATGAAGTTGTCCAATTGGTGCTTCATAATAATTACAAACAGGCAAGGGTAGTGAGCTTAGCTGCGCAACAATCGGCTCCTTATTTAAATTTATATCAAAATTATTTAAAAGATATTACTAAACAAGGAAAAATTGATCCTGTTTTAGAGTTTTTGCCCAGTGATGAAATATTTGCAGCACGCAAAGCGACTCAGCAAGGATTAACCAATCCAGAAATAGCCGTATTATTGGCCTATAGCAAAATCATTCTCAAAAAAGATATGCTGAAATCCGATTTGATCAAAGAGTCTTATTTGCAATCTTACATTGAACAAGCATTTCCCCCCATATTAAGAAAATCACCTTATAAAAATAGTTTGCGTAAACATCGATTAGCAAAAGAAATCATGGTCACTCAACTCAGTAATGCCTTGGTCAATGATATGGGTATTACTTTTTATTATCAGATGCAAAATGAAACTCGTGCCTCTTTAGATAATATTGTGCAAGCATATGCGCTGACTACTGAACTATTTAATTTGCAGGCAGTACGAGAAAAAATAGATGCACTAGATATCCCTATTGCTTTGCAAACGGAAATGGTACTTGAAATTGTGCGCTTTATGCGACGTTCAGTCCGTTGGTTTTTACGTAACTACCCAAAAGCGATTCCTATCCAACAAACGATGGATTTATTTTTACGTGACATAAAACGATTAGAGGGTGCGCCATTAGCATCAACACTAACGGCTTCAGCAAAATCTCATATTGAAGAAAAAACATTAGAATGGATAGCCGCAGGTGTACCTCAAACCATTGCACAGCAAGTTGCAAGTACTAGAATGCTATATGCATTATTGGATGTCATTAAAATTAGCCATCGATCTGGAGGAGAATTATTAAATATCGCACATTTATATTTTGCTGTCTCTGAGGTTTTAGAGCTAGAGGCGCTACATGATTATATCAATCATTATCCTAATGAAAGTTATTGGATGTTATGCGCGCGAGCAATGGCTAAAGGCGATATGAGCACACATCTGCGTGCCATCACGCAAAATATTTATAAGTTCAATCAAAAAAACAAATTACCTGAGCAAACACTTAACGTTTGGTTAGAAAAAAACAACTCGGTCATCCAGCATTGGAAAACAGTGCTTGCCGAAATGAAATGTGTACAAATCACTGATTTTTCGATTGTCGCAGTATTGATGACGGAACTCGCAGAATTGGTAACTGCTACACAATAGAAAATTCGTTACTCCGCTCTTACCCCAATAGCATTTTTTTCAGCCTATTGTTTTGAAAACCAGCACCTTTAAGTAAGAGCGGTATATTTGAATTTAAGAGGGCACCATGGATCCCGACCTTCGTCGGGACGCTTCGCGAAAAACCTCCTGATTTTGTCTCACTTCAATGTGAGTCAAACACAAAGATTTTCTGGTGAAAGTTTTGTCGTAAATCGTCTCATTGCTGACACAGCCACATGAGCGGGTTATGCGGAGCGCGAAGTAAGTCTTTGGCACTTTTCTTAATGTCCAGCGGAAACTTGTTTTCCCAGTCATCCTCAATTAGGCGTCAATTATCCGGGTTTTTAGTGGGAATTGCTGTAATTTCTCAAAGACCTCATCGACAGAAATGCTGTTCATATCAGATTTATTTCTGATATGAACCTGATGCTCTCCCAAAGCTCCTGTTCTATCCGGATCTGTAGGGCCATATAGCGAAAGGGTGGGGACACTCAATGCTGCAGCCAGATGAGCAATACCGGTATCGACTGCTACGGCAGCTTTTGCTTGTAATAACCATTTGCCTAGCATTGACAAAGAGGATTTAGGCAATACCTGGATGTGATCATGTATAGCGGCAATGCGCTCAGCTCGCTCTCGCTCAATGTTATTTCCCCACGGAATCTTTACTGCCCAGCCTTCAGCCACGCAACGATGCGCCAAAGCTATCCAATAGCTTTCAGCCCATTCTTTGGTTTTCCAGGTGGTTCCATGTATGAATAAAATATAGGGCTCATTTTGCTCAGAAGATACTGCTGGCAAAAAATGAGATCGAATAGCATAGTCAGGACTATCTTGTGGGCAATCATAATCTAAAGCGGATGCAAATAATTGACGTGCACGTGTGATGGCATGTTGCTCAAATAAAACCTTCACTTTTTTTTGATATAACCAAGAAGCCCAAGATTCTCTAGCAGATGGGTAGTCTAATCCACAACGAACTCCTTTGGCTAAAAAAGTCACCAAACCACTTTTTACCAATCCTTGTGCATCGATAATCAGGTCATAAGATTGACTGCGTAGGCGATGGTAGAAATTCTGTAACGCCTGTTCTCGCCAAGTTGCCCACATGTTTTTACGCCATCGCCGCCAGGCAAATGGAATCACTTGCCGAACATGGGGATGCCACAGCGGTATTTCCGCAAAGTTTTCTTCAACGACCCAATCAAATTGAATAGTGGGATCATATTTTTTAGCATCTGTTAATGCCGGTAGCGTATGAATGATATCCCCTAGCGAAGAAGTTTTGACGATTAAAATATTCATGTGACGTTTTTGGCGGGAATTAGCGCTGGATCATTTAATTTAGACAAAACCAATGCCGGTTTTAAATCCAACATACAGCGCCAATGTTTTAAAGGACACTCACGCTTAAAACAAGGGCTACAAGGTAAATTTAAATAAAGCATCTCAACCTTATCACCCAATGGCGGTGTAAATTTTGGGGAGGTAGAACCATAAATCGCCACAAGCGGTACGTTTAAAGCGGCTGCGATATGCATCAATCCTGAATCATTGGTTAACAAAACATTGCCTAATGAGATTAAATCAATCGCTTCTGATAGCGACGTTTTCCCCACAAAATTAATCGCGCGATTTTGTATCAAAGATTGAATCTCTGCTGAAATTTCAACGTCTTTTGGCGAGCCTAATAACCAGACTTGCCATCCTTGATCTAATTTTTCCTGAGCCACTTGCGCAAAATAAGCCGCAGGCCAGCGCTTGCTGGGTCCAAATTCTGCGCCTGGCGCAATCAACAATAATGGCGCAGTAGATCTTTCTACAGGATGTTTTTCAAGGGTGGTTTGTAAATTTTGCTGGGAAACCACTAAAGCTGGATGCGGTAAATCTGTGGGTGATTTTGTTTTTTCTGGAAAACCTAATGCCGCAAACCGTTGAATCATAAAGGGTAATTTTTGCTTATCCAGTTTTCGCGCATCATTGAATAATAAAAAACGAGGCCACTCTCCATACCACCCTGTTCTTTTAGGAATATGTGTCCAAAAGGGTAACCATGCAGATTTGAATGAATTCGGCAATACAATGACTTGATCGTATTGATATGCACGTATTTTTTTTGCTAAGAGATAGCGCTCTTTTAAGCGTAATTGTCCATGATCAAATGGAGAAACTAACACCTCATGTACTTGAGGCATTCGTGATAATAATGCTTTACCCCAAGCCAGAGAAAAGACATCGATCATCACATCAGGATTTTGTTGTTTTAGTAATATCAAAAGCACCTGCGACATCATCATGTCACCCACCCAAGCAGGAGCGATGATTAATATTTTTTGAATATTAGTCATGAGAAGATTTTTTAGAGGGTTGAGCGAGAATTATTGGTACGTCTATACTCATTCAACCTGAAGGTACGGTTTTTT
>JAURND010000050.1 GCA_030830425.1 Gammaproteobacteria bacterium | reverse complement strand
TTGGTGACTAGTCATTATGCCAATGCTTTAGTGTGTGAACAGGCCGAAAAGACAGGTACTAAAATTTTACCCAAGCAACTGGCTTCTGAGATTCCAATTCAGGTGGATAAAATAAATGAAAGAAGCGGTAGCGCCAAAGCCCCAAATAAGGTAGATGCGGTCATTGTTGATGATAATAAGCATTTTGTGGATAGTTTCATTTTTTGCATGTTTGCTGAAGATTGTGTTGTAGACCCTTACTATCACCCTGATCATTTTTTAGATAATGTGGATCAATATCCCAAAGATACCAAAATTTATTTAGATCATAATTTTGCAAATAGCCGTTTAACAGGGATAGATATTGCTAAAAAATTATATGAACAGGGCTATCAGTATCTTCACTTGCTATCGGGTGACGCTTTCGAACAACATGAAATACCTAACTATTTAATTGTGATTAGAAAAAATAATTTAGTGGCGATGAATGAGCTGTGATTGGCTAGATCTGGAGATAAAAAATGGGCGAAAAGCACAAAGAACAGACTTCTGCAGCCGCATTTGATTTTGAACTCTTTAAAGCGCAATTCGATGGCGAGGGCGCATTCAGCGACATGGTAGATTTGCTTCTAAGAGAATTGCCGAAAGAATTAGAAGAATTTCGAGCGGCCTACCAAATAAAAAATTGGAACGTTATTCAAAATTTGGCTCATCGCTTAAAAGGCGGCATCACTTATTGCGGTGCGACACCCTTAAAAAGGGCCTGTGCTCAATTAGAAAAAGCGATTGAAGGTCAAAAATATGGGCTTTTTGAGCATCTTTACGATCAGTTGGTCGCTGAAATTTTATTGGCAGAAAAAACCCTCAAAGAAAATTGGTCTTTAGAAAAACAACAAATCAGCGTAGCATAATCGGCAAAACGCAAATTAACGATGAGCAGAAATTTCCGCCACCTCGTTAAAGCAGCTCAAAAAAGGTTTTTTGTAACATCTATACTCGTTCTCCCTGAAAGTGAGACAAAACCAGGGGGGTTTTTAAGGGGGAAGTGTTTTGCTGCCCCCTTAAATTCAAACAGTTTATACTGCTCGTATCAAAAAAGCAGATACATTAAAATAAGCAAGTAATTCCGTAGCCTATTTTTAAAGGATCGCAGGAATTGGTAAACACTTGAAAAAGATATCTGAATTTTCCATGATTGAATGGCTGCGTTTTTTACCATTCATACAAGCATTGAAACAAGTGCGTAATGATTATTGGTTGCATCGCTTTGTTCAAACGCCGGTTAAACATTTACCCACGTTTCTAAAAACCCATCAACATTTTGCACATAAAAATATTGCCATTGTCATTGCTTTTGAACAGCCGTGGGCATTAAATTTTTTATTAGAGATGGCTCAAAAAAATTTGATGGATACACAAATTATCGTTTGTGATAACTCTAAAAAAATATCCGCCAGAACTGAAATTGAAGCAATTTGTCAAAAAAACAAAATCTCTTATCTCGCCTTGCCCAATAATATAACACGACATGTGAATCGTTCTCATGGTCTTGCTATGTCTTGGGCTTATGAAAATATCGTCAAACCATTGAACCCTCGTTTATTTGCTTTTTTTGACCATGATTTAATTCCGGTTTCTCCTATCTATCTTGAAGAGCGTCTGAATGCTCAAGATTTTTTTGGCCAACGCAATAAAGGAAAATATGGTTATTGGTCGCTTTGGGCAGGTTATTGTATTTTTAATTATGCGAAGGTAAAAGATAAAAAATTAAATTTTCTATATGACTTTTCAAGAGATTTGGATACAGGCGGTAGAAACTGGGAAACACTTTATAAACACTACGATCCACAGCATTTGCGTTTTTCTAATCACGTCAAGCAACCGTTTCAATTGCCTGATATAGCGATTCAGGAATTAGTTGAGATCGTCGATGATCGATGGATTCATATTTCAGGAATTAGCTACAACGATAACTTTAAACCAAAATTTGAGTTCTACCAAGCTTTGTCCCTTTTGCTCAAGAAAGGGTATGATTGGCCAGAGATTTCCACCATCAAGACTTCCACTTAATATTACATCCCATTGCAGGATATTGTTCATTAATTAATTTATCTAACAATGCCGCATCTAATGCAGCGCGAAAATCGTTGCCTGTTACTGGCGTAGTTTTGCCTGGGCTAGAATCATCAAAACGACCGTGGTAAATACAGCTTAACACTTTATCAAATAAGTAAAATTCTGGCGTACATTCAGCCCCATAAGCTTTTGCGACTTGTTGTGTTTCATCATACAGATAGGGAAAAGTATAGCCTACATTCGCTGCGTATTGACGCAGTTTATCCGGCGCATCTTGTGGGTAACTCTGAGCGTCATTTGCGCTAATCGCAATAAATGACACGCCTTTTGGCTGATATTCTTTTACTAAATCCGCCAATTGTTTTTCGATATGTTTGACGTAAGGACAATGATTACAGATAAACATCACAGCAGTGACGCGATCTGAGCAAAGTTGTGCTAAAGAAAAAGACTGACCACTTACTGTGTCTGGCAGCATAAACACCGGTGCCTGCATCCCAATCAAGGTTGTTTTAGAGTAAGTTAATCCCATAAAAAAGCTCCTTTAGTTACATCTCTAATATACTCATTCAACCTGAAGGTACTGTCTTTTTCACCTTCAGGTTGAGACAAAACCAGGGGGTTTTTTAAGGGGGAA
>JAURND010000049.1 GCA_030830425.1 Gammaproteobacteria bacterium | reverse complement strand
GGGGTTTTTTAAGGGGGAAGTGTTCTGCTGCCCCCTTAAATTCAACAGGTTATACCGTACTTACCCCAATAGAATTTTTTTCAGCATATTGTTTTAAAAATCAGCACCTTCAAGTAAGAGCGGTATATCATGGCAGACAATGCTCTCCGGCAAACAAAGAAGCCAACGTTTCCCTATCGCGCACAACATAAGCTTGCGCCTGATCCACCATAATTTCAGCAGCGCTAGGACGTGAATTATAGTGCGAGCTCATACTAAAACCATAAGCACCCGCAGCGCGAATCGTTAACAAATCTCCGGGCTCTAGGGCTAAATCTCGATTTTTCCCCAAAAAATCACCGGTTTCACAAATGGGGCCGACAATGTCATAGCGCCGTTTGGGGGCATTTGATTGGGTATTGACTGGCACAATCGCATGTTCTATTTGATAAAGCGCTGGGCGGATGAGGTCATTCATGGCTGCATCCACCACGGCAAAATTTTTATCTGCTACCTGTTTTAGATGAATGACTCGCGTTAATAAAACGCCTGCGTTAGCAGCGATGGCACGTCCTGGTGATATCAGGATTTCAACGGATGGGTCTGTCATGCGCGCCAACAAAGCGGCCACATAGGCTTGTGGGGTTGGTGGTATTTCTTGTTGGTAACAGACACCCAAACCGCCACCTAGATCGATATGCTTAAGTAAAATCCCCGCGTTTTTTAAAGCGAGGTAGTAGGTGTACATTTGATCAAACGTTTCTATAAAGGGGGCTAGTTGGGTGAGCTGGGAGCCGATATGACAGGCTAGACCTACCGTGTTGATATTGGGCATTCGACTGGCTTTTTCATAAAGCGCGAATGCTTCACGCCAGGGAATTCCAAATTTATTTTCTTTAAGTCCAGTAGAGATATAGGGGTGAGTTTGTGCATCAATATCAGGATTGATACGAATCGCTATATTTGCTGTTTTCTGCATGCCCGTTGCGATGCTGTTCAGTTGTGTCAATTCGAAGGCGGATTCAACATTAAAACAACCAATCCCTACTGCTAACGCCCGCTCTATCTCATGGTCCAGTTTTCCTACGCCCGAGAAAACCACTTTTTCAGGCATGCCTCCTGCTGCTAGTACGCGCTCTAATTCGCCGCGGGAAACGATATCAAAACCTGCACCTAAACGAGCTAACACATTTAAAACTGCGATATTGGCATTCGCCTTAACTGCGTAACAAATTTGATGTGGACGATGAGATAGCGCTTGCTGAAATGCCAAGAAATGCTGGGTCAATGCAGCTCGTGAATAAACATAAAGTGGCGTTCCAAAGCGCTCTGCAAGTTCTGCAAATGGTAGGCTTTCAACGTGTGTATCTGAAAAGTGGGGCATGGGTTATTTCTTACAGTGCCACATATTGAGCGGGAATTGCTGTCATTTTAGCAGTGGCCGATGGCAAATAAAGCGGACCCGTTTGTCCGCAACCATACAAAAAACTAAAACCAAGCAGCAGGCTTATTGCCATTGTTTTTTTCATGATGACAGCACGATTGCGCCTTTTTTGAGCAGCAAGGCAATAATGAACATGGATACCAGTATGAGCATGGCGACCGCTAATCCTATTGGAAATAAGGTGCCATCATAAAAATAACTCACCACGCTTAATGTCGATGAAGTAAAAATAAGTCGAGCAGACAATATAATTGCAGCTGACCTTCCTTGGGAATGCTTGACCACTAGTAGTGCTTGGGGAAAAATAATATTCACCGGAAAAACTGCGCCTACAGACATCAACATGATCGTGATAGTAATCCACAACGGGTTATGCGTATGGCATACCACCAACCACAACAATATCAATGCGCTTAAAATACTCAATATAATGCCAGCATAAAATGATTTGGTTTCTCCAAACCAAGCAAATATTTTGGGGCTAAGTAAGCAAAAAATCCCAAAAATGCCAGCTTGTACCCCTTGATAATAACCAAATTCTTTGAGAGACACACCCAGATTTTGCATATATAAAATAGGAGACATGCCAATAAACACCCAATAGGAGCTGGCTAAAAACCCAAAAAATAAAATAAATAACAGCATTCTTTTAGTGCTCAACAATGGCCAATAAGTTTTTGGAGAAAGTGAAACATTAGGGTTGCCAGCGCGATTAGGTAAAACAAAATAGCTCAACACAAAACAGATCGAACTAAACGCGAGGAGCACAAAAAAATTGGCGCGCCAACCCCAGCAGAGATTGACGTAGCTGCCGATCACCGGTGCAAATCCAAGCGATAAGTTCGCCACACCATTTAAAACACTCATGCGAGTAGATTGTTTTTCTACAGGACAACCTTCTAAAGCAATCGGAAATGCTAATACAGCGGGACCCGCAATACCGATTCCCTGTAAAACTCTACCCATTAATAACAAGGGGTAATTATGCGCAGTGACACACAAAACACCGCCGAAAACTAATATTATCAAACTCATTAACATCACTGTTCGCCGATTATAGCGATCTCCTAGCACGCCAGAAAACAAACTACAAAAACAGTAGGCCAAAAAATTGGCGCTCACCATGAACTGTACTTCAAAAGGGGAAAGGTGAAATAGTTTTTGCAATTCAGGAAAACTAGGAATAAATAGATCTATCTCAGCTGCGGCTAATATGTCTATCAATAAAACAGTAAACAGTAACAGGCGAGATGAGGCTTTGGGGGAAAAAGACATACCGCTGGCTTTTCAAGGTTTTGATAGGGAATGCAAGTGAGATGAGCGGGATAGATCGATGGTGATATCTGGTAGGCACGAGTGGGATCGAACCACCGACCACCACCATGTCAAGGTGGTGCTCTACCACTGAGCTACGTGCCTATTTTCTAAGACTGGCTACAGTGTATTTGGCATCTGTCGCAGAGTCAACCACAGCCGCTAAGTTTGTATTCACGGCTACTCTACCATCAAATACTAAACAATCCCCATGAAAATATTCAGCTTTACAAGTTTCAAAATAATTCAGAATACCGCCTTTGAGTTGCCAAACCTCGCTAAATCCTTGTTCGAGCAAGTAAGCAGCTGCTTTTTCGCAACGAATCCCACCGGTACAAAAAGTGACGATGGGTTTTTTTTTCATCTCATCTGACAATTTTTCAACGGCTTTGGGAAAATCACTGAATTGCTGAATATTGAGTTGTATGGCATGCGCAAAAGTGCCTCTTTCAAATTCATAATCATTTCGCGTATCTAGCACAATCATATCTTTGTGTTGATCGTACCATTGCTTTAATTGTTCTGGCTCTAGATAAGGCGCAGTTTTTTGAGTCGGTCGAATATGCGACTGATACATGGAGATAATTTCTGGTTTGATCCGCACAATCATTTTTTTAAACGGCAGATGATTAGAGCGACTCAATTTAAAGGTTAAGTCCGAAAACTCAGGGAATCGACGTAGATCATCCATCCACTGTTGAGCTGTATTTTCGATTCCCGCCAAAAAAAGATTAATCCCTTCAGTGCTTAATAAAATAGTCCCTTTGATACCATCTTGTGCAGCTTTTTTTTTCAACAAAATTTGCAAATCGGCGATGAATTCAGTAGATAGATCAACAAATTGATAACCGGCGATATTGAGGTAAGTCATGAGGGTAGCGGATTTAAGTAAGCAGCAATTCCAGTCGTCTTTTAGAAGAGACTAAAACAAAGGGTTTCTTGTGAAAATTGTTCGTCGTAAATAATCCCATTACTGACAAACACACAGGGGATTACAAGGCTTTGCGGCGGGCTTTAAGCCCAAGGGGCGGTCTGTCGCTTCCCTTTTTTTGGCTATCGATAGCCACAAACAAGACGATTGTCTCATCATTTTAAGATACCAGAAAGCGACGGCAGTTCTCTCCCTTCACCGCAAGCGTGAACTTGTTCAAGCAGCGACGTGTTAAAACTAGGCAGCAATTTCACATTTTTGGCGGAAATTGCGATAGCAATTGAGTTATTCGTTAGTCCACAGAAAACGAAGAACCACAACCACAAGAGGTTTTGG
>JAURND010000048.1 GCA_030830425.1 Gammaproteobacteria bacterium | reverse complement strand
CCTTTACTTGAATCAGATGTTCTCGCGCCTGCGATACAAAAACTGATTCAAACGATGACGATCACGATGCATAAAGCACCAGGCGTAGGGTTGGCAGCACCGCAAATCGGCGAGTCAATTCAATTAATCGTGATCGAAGATAAACCAGAATATCTAAAAAAAGCACCTGCCTATTTGCTGAGCTTACAAGAACGCAAGCCTGTCCCTTTTCATGTGTTAATTAATCCTAAAATCATCTATTGTGAGACTGATGAGAAAGTGATTTTTTTTGAAGGCTGTTTAAGTATGGCTGGTTTTGTTGGATTGGTCCCTCGGACATTGGCGGTTACAGTCACTGCCTTAAATGAACAAGCCCAACCTGTTACCATTCATGCATATGGTTGGTATGCGAGAATATTGCAACATGAGATTGATCATTTACAGGGCAAATTATGTATAGATCACGCCAATATTTCTTCATGGATGACTATAGACAATTACCTGGCTTATTGGCGCGATCAAGATATTGCTGAGGTTCGACGAAAATTTTCAACAGCGGAAAAAATCTATACCGCTCTTACTTGAAGGTACTGGTTTTTAAAACAATATGCTGAAAAAAATGCTATTGGGGTAAGAGCGGTATAACCTGTTGAATTTAAGGGGGCAGAAGAATACTTCCCCCTTAAAAAACCCCCTGATTTTGTCTCAACCTGAAGGTAAAAAAGACAGTACCTTCAGGTTGAATGAGTATAGAGTGCTCGTACTTGACAGTGGGCATCTTTGAAGATTTGACAAATACTGATATCACTGGCTAAAATGAAAAACTCAGATTTTTCATCCAATTCAACTTAAAAATAGGAATTTTCAATATGAAACGTTGCATTCAGGTGTTGGTCGTTATATTAACTTATTTCTTGGCTGCTTGCAGTGCCGATTTATCTTCTGGCACTTATTCAGGCAGCCAAGTCAACACAGCAAATAAGGTCGTTTATGGCACTATTATAAATAAACGTACCGTAACGATCAATAATCAAACGGGTGTCGGCGGTATAGCAGGTGCTGTTGCCGGTGGTCTAGCGGGCTCTGCACTGGGTAATAGCACTCGAACAAACATTCTTGGTGGTCTTGGCGGAGCATTAGCAGGAGCAGGCATAGGAAGCCTGATTGATAAAAAGCTGAACACACAGCAAGGGTATGAATACATCATTCGTGTCAGAAAAGGAAATCCGATTGCTGTAACTCAATCTCACGAAAATAACTTATCAGTTGGTATGCATGTGATGGTTATTTATGGCGATCAAGTTCGTGTGGTACCGGCATAGCCAGCATGTCTTTCTTTTAAGCCAAAAAAGCCCATGGTTTATAAGAAATCATGGGCTTTTTTGTTCCCCCCTTCCAATGCTCAATCCCTAATTCTAATTTTAGCAATTTGCACTCAAAACACAGAGCTTGCTTCCTGGTTTTAACGCATCGCCTGAACGAGTTCACGCTCGCGGCAAAGGGGTCCACTACCATCCCCCCATCCACAATCCCCCCCATGCGCTTGTCAGCTGGACCCCAGCTTTCGCCGGAAAGATTCGCGTTTCTATCAGCACATCTTACAATAAAGCCTTTATTTTAAGTACTTTAAAGGGTAGCGGAAATTGCTGTCTCAACCTAAACATCATTGCTTTTTGTGTAAAAAAGTGTGAGAATGTGGGGACTAGTGGTTAAAAGTGGAGCAATTACTGTGTTTCGTGGTATCAATCTTATTCAATTAGACGCAAAAGGTCGGCTCACTATGCCAACCCGTTATCGCGCGCGAATAGAGGCCATTGCACAACATCAGCTTATCTTAACCATCGATCCAGAAACGCATTGCTTATTGCTGTACCCCTTGCCTGAATGGGAAGCCATCGAACAAAAAATTCAGGCACTGCCCAGCTTTCACAAAGCAGCTAGACGGATTCAGCGATTGTTAATCGGTCATGCTACTGAAATAGAATTAGATGGTAATGGACGGTTTTTATTGCCTCCGCTACTCAGGGATTACGCACAATTAGACAAACAAGTCATGCTCGTGGGTCAAGGTAAAAAGTTTGAAATTTGGCGTGAAGAAAATTGGAATGTTGGGCGTGATCAATGGCTATCTGAAGAGAATGCTGAAAAAGATTTGCCGCCTGAATTAGAATCTTTTTCGTTGTAACGCGATGCCTGATCATATCCCCGTTCTTTTAAATGAAGTCCTTGAACATTTAGCGATTAAGCCGAACGGTATTTACATCGATGGCACATTTGGTCGCGGTGGCCATAGCAAAGAAATATTCGCACGATTAGACCAAAGTGGTGCTTTACTTGCGCTGGACAAAGATGCTGAAGCCCTTGCGTCCGTACCACAATATTTACAGCAAGATCCACGTTTTTATATCGAACAAGATAGTTTTACATCCCTGCATCAACAGGTGATCGCTAAACAATGGATGGGAAAAGTAGACGGGATTTTACTGGATTTAGGGGTTTCTTCTCCACAACTAGACGATGCTCATCGCGGCTTTAGCTTCACAAAAGATGGTCCTTTAGATATGCGAATGGATCACAGGCAAACACTAAGTGCCGTCACATGGATTAACACGGCAGAAACAGCAGATATTGCTGAAGTACTAAAAAAATATGGGGAAGAACGCTACGCAAAACGAATTGCGCAGCATATCGTGACAGAAAGAGAAAGAGCTTTGATAAAAACCACTGAGCATTTAGCGGATATTGTCACCAAGGCAAATCCTCGCTGGGAATTACATAAGCATCCTGCTACACGAGTATTTCAAGCCATCCGTATTTTTATTAATGATGAATTAGCAGAATTAACTGCCGTATTACCCCAAACGTTAGACATACTCAAGATAGGCGGCAGATTACTCGTCATCAGTTTTCATTCACTAGAAGATAGAATCGTTAAAGATTTTTTAAATGTACAAAGTAGTACTGCACATTTACCCAGAGGACTTCCACTGACGCAGATAGAGCTCCAGGCTCATGTGCGATTAAAAAAAATAAACAGCGCGATCCGCGCAAGTCAAGCGGAAATCAATCAAAACCCGCGCTCACGAAGCGCAATTTTACGTGTTATGGAGAAAGTTAAGTGAGCACAATTGTCAGAAGCCTGCCCCATGCCGCTATATTAGGAAAACCAAATATGGCATTTACATCCCAAAAATGGGGAATTGGTACCATTATTTTGATGGTACTTGCATTATTATCCGGATTAGCTGTGATTTATTTGGCGGACCTAAATCGCCGTTTAGCTATGGCGTTAGAAGAGACAATTACCATACAAAATCAACTACATTTAGATTGGGATAAATTATTGCTCGAACAAAGCACTTGGGCCACCCAAGCTAGAATACAAAGCATCGCTTCTGAGCAGCTTAACATGCAAGCCCCTTCCCCTAAACAAATTGTGATTGTAAAAGCCAACGCATGATAGCCACTCATCTTGAAAGCCCTTGCATTGGTATTTGTTCAACCGTATATGGCGATGATGTTTGTCGCGGATGCAAACGACACTACCTGGAAGTCATCAATTGGAATGGCTATCTTGATGCACAGAAAAAATCCATTAATCTGCGACTAGAATCACAAATCGAAATGGTTGCATCGAAATTTATTGAAATCACCCATCAAGACCGCTTGAAGTCGCAGTTAGATCAAGTTGCATTGCGCCCCCCCATTTACAATAGCCCCTTATATTGGGGCTATGAACTATTGCGATTAAAAGCTAAAGAAATCAATGACCTCACTGTATTTGGTTTACGAGCTCAACCTGCTTATGAAGCATTATCTGCTAATGAATTATTCACACAAATAGATGACGAGCTTTATCGATTCACCAGCAATTCCCATCGCCCCCTAGAAAACCTAAAATAAGAAAACTCTTGTAAGCTCGATTTCGCAGTTTTTAGCACCAACGATCAAAAACACCTATACCGCTCTTACTTGAAGGTACTGGTTTTTAAAATAATATGCTGAAAAAAATGCTATAATATCTTCAAGCAAGAGCAGCATAGGCACCCTCCCCTAACCATTCTTTTCGTAAATCCGCATGGTTTAATTGTAACCACTGGATCGCAATCAAAGACATAGCATTATTGAGATGCCCTTTGGCGGCCAATTCGAAAGCGGCTGATGCTGCCATCACATGTACTTTGATATCTTCGTGCTCTTCTGGCAATCCATGAATACCCCCTGCATTACGCGCGTCGACTTGTGCGCAGAATAATGCAACCTGTTCATCACACATACCAGGGCTGACCCAATAGTGATGCATCTGTTTAAGCGATATCACCGCTAACCCTGCTTCTTCTAACATTTCTCGTTTAGCTAACTCTTCCAGCGATTCATCACCTTCAGCCACACCAGCGACTACTTCCATTAACCACGGATTTTGCTGCTGATTTAAAGGCCCCATTCTAAACTGTTCAATCAATACCACTTGATCTAATATCGGATCATAGGGTAATACTGCAGATACACTTGGACGAGCGACCAATTCACGCTCGACTTCATCACTCCAATCACCCGAGAATAATCGATGACGCAAACGGTAGTGCTTTAATTTTAAAAAACTACGGTGTAACCAGGTTTCTGATAGAATTTCTATATCACTGATTTTCATGGAATTTCCTCTTTGCGGTTTTACTTCAAACTAAAAACACAATTTGAGGGAGAAGCGCTACCCTCGCAATCCCCCTGCGGTTACCAGCAATAGGGGCTATTTCTATCAACAAATTTTACAAGGAAGCCTTTATTTTAAGCACTTTAAAGGGCAGCGAGAGTTACTGGGTTAAGTAAAATCCAGTTGATTTTAGCATGTAAATTTGAAACTTTAGACCGCAGGTCACGTGATGATCGTCTTTTGGTATTGATAGTCCCTTTTGGTTTTCACCTTAGAGATGATCAATTTTACGTATTCGGCTCTACTCGGTAGGCTTCATAGACAAGGCGCCGTGCTGCACTTTTAAAGCAGTAGAAATTGAAGCCATATATGCGCCATACATGCCAGTACCAGAGCCCGTCAGTTTTCTATACAAAGAACAATCCTGATCAAAATGTGCAGTTAGCTGTAAAGTTAATGCTGGTAAAATTTGAGTGCAATTCAAGTGATTATCTTTGCAATAAGACACCCCAGCCAATAGCAGCGCTACTGAAACTAATTTTGGATGTCTATGCTGCTTGCTAGGACCTGCTGCTATTTCTATCAGCTGTTTATGCCCATTTAAAATAAATGCGTGATTAGTCGAAAAATCATTGCAAAGTATATCAATGCTACTTTTTCTAATCAGTGCCTGTGCTTCTAAATAGAGCTGGTGGAACGCAGCAGCTTGGGAATTTTCAGTGTTCTGGTTAATCGTTTCTATAAAGGAGCCTAAAAAATCAATTAAGGATTTCTTTTTGCAAAGAGCAGGAATGCCCTCGAGGTTTAGATAGCGAACACCCACATGCAAACATAAAGCCTCTGATATTTTTTCTAAAGAAGCATTTGCCAAATTTTTTGCTACCGTTTTCATCTCCGCCTGAGTTGAAGTTTGTTTAGCACAAAACAGGGTTTTTAAGCTGAGAGTCGAGGATTTAGAATATTTATTGGAAGATTTAAGATTATCTTCTAGGGGAGGCAAGTTAATCACGCGAGTTGGTTCATCCTTAAGATTGTCAATGGTTGATTCTTCAAACATACTGGTAATCGTGTTTTTATACCGCTCTTACTTGAAGGTACT
>JAURND010000010.1 GCA_030830425.1 Gammaproteobacteria bacterium | reverse complement strand
TTTTCCTTTTTTCATTTTTAAATATGGGGGCCTGTTTCTTTTATTTTATCTGTTATGTGAAATCGGTATTGCGATGCCTTTGCTATATGCAGAATTAATGATTGGTCGGCGTGGCAAACAAAATCCGGTTGGTGCCATTAATTTGCTCTGCCTTGAAAATAAAGCAAGCTTTAAATGGTCTAAGTTAGGTTGGTTATATTTTGTGATTGCTTTTTTAACCTTTGGTTATTATATCGTGTATGCCGCACTTCCTGCTGGATTTGTCATTGATGGGTTGAAAGCATTCTATGTTTCACATGCATCTGGCCAAATAGGAAAATTAGACACCCATGTATTGGGTAATACTTACATACTAGAATCATGCGTTGTTGTATTAATGCTGTCTGCCATGTTTGTGGTCGCCAAAGGCATTAATCGTGGATTAGAGAGAATATCGACGATTACCGTTCCTTTATATTTCTTTATTTTGTGCGGACTGGCTGTATATATGTTTTTTGTGAGCAGTCCATTTGACGCCTTGAAAAATATGTTTGCTATCAAGCCAGATGTATCACTGATTGTTGTTTTTTTTACCGCGCTGTCTTTTGCTTTCTTGAAATTTAATGTAGGCATGGGCAGTATGGTTTTATATGGATCCTATCTGCCTTATGCGACTTCTTTAAAGCGCTCTACGCTTTGGATTGTGCTTTTTGATTTAATGATTTCTGTATTGGCTTATTTTATTAGCGATGGATTAATAAAGTCATTAAATCCCAGCTTATTTCTGAACGATTTTAGCAATCAAAATGTGACTGTGATTTTCGATAACATTCCCCACAGTATCATGATTTCTGTTTTATTTTTCTCAGCGGCGTGCCTTGCTGTTTGGACGGTGTTAATTGCCATGTTAGAGACCATGACTGCCACATTGAGTGAACAGTTGGGTATATCTCATACAAAAGCAATTGCATTATTGAGCATTGGATTATTGCTATTGGCCACTTTATTGGTGATTGCGCAAACCACTTTATGGGATGAGAAATTATTGACCTATTCTGTTCATGCTTCTTGGATAAAAAGAACTGCCCTAGAAATATTGACACCCATGGCAGTATTATTGATGGCGATTTTTTCTAGCTGGGTTATTGATCGAGAAACGAGCCAATCTGAATTAAGATTCGGACCGATTGCTTATGGCCTATGGCGATTTTTCATGCGATACGTCATTCCTGTTTGTATGGTCGTTATTTTTGTGTATGGCTTTATGGCATAAGACATTTTTCGACTTCCCATGAATTTAAAAAGCATTCAACTGGCAGGTTTCAAATCTTTTGCAGATCCCACCACGATACATTTCCCTGGCGTGCTGACAGCGATCGTTGGCCCAAATGGTTGTGGTAAATCAAATATCGTGGACGCATTGCGCTGGGTGATTGGTGAAAGCTCCGCCAAACAATTACGGGGTACCCATTTAGCTGATGTCATTTTTAGCGGTACGTCCCATCGCAAACCGCAAGGACAGGCTTCAATTGAATTGTTATTTGATAACTCCGCCGGAAAATTTGGTGGCGAATATGCGCGTTATCAAGAAATTGCCATTCGTCGAGAAATCACGCGTGATGGACAATCTCAATTTTATTTAAATGGTGCGCGTTGTCGCAGGCGAGACATTACAGATCTTTTTTTGGGAACAGGATTAGGGCCTCACAGCTATGCCATTATTGAACAAGGCGTGATCTCTAAGTTGATCGAAGGAAAACCTGAAGACATTCGCGTTTACTTGGAAGAAGCAGCAGGCACCTCTAAATATCGAGAACGACGAAAAGAGACCGAAAACAGAATACAAAATACACGAGAAAATTTGGAGCGATTATCTGACCTCAGATCTGAAATTGAAAAACAACTCGAACATTTACAGCAACAAGCCGCTAGCGCAGAAAAATATAAAACATTGAAGCAAGAAGAACGCCTCACTAAAGCACAGCTACATTTTTTTCAACATCAAGCATTAGATAAAAAATTTATCGCCTATCAACAGTCATTGAATGAAAAAACCCATCAAGTTGAAGCGAGCAATGCAGATCAGCGGCGCATTGAATTGCGGATAGAGCAGTGTCGTGTTTGGCAGGCGCAAGCGAATGAAGACTTCAATGCAGTACAAGTGAATTATTATCAAATTGGGGCAGATATTGCCCGTCAAGAACAACACATTCAACAGATTCAAACACAACACCACCAGCTTGCCGATGATTTGACTAAAATCATGGCCTCTTTTCAAGAAGCAGATCAGCAGTTTGGAGAAGATAAGGCACGTATTCAAATATTAACAGAGACATTGGCTTCGCTAGCGCAATCATCAGCACAAGACGCGCAAATGGCTCAAAAAGCAGCTACCCAATTACAAACGGCAGAAGAAGCCAGATCTGCCCAGTTGCAAGCGCGAGATCATTTTCAAGTCCAGTTTCATTCAGTGCAGCGTCAGGTCGATGTGAAAAAAATGCAGCTGCATCATGGCACACAAAAAATCCAAAGTTTAGCTGAACGTATTGCGCAGCTAACGCAAAAATCATCACAACTAGACATGCCTCAATTGCCGGCTGAAATCGAAGCATTGACGGCGCAGTCAATGCAGTTGAAACAAAATAGAGATGATCTGCAAGAACAATTAGTGCGTTTAGATCAAAATATCCAACAGCATCAACAAACACGACGAGCATTGCAACCCGCCTATGAAACCACGCGAAAAACATTGCAGGATCTACTGAATGAAAAAACCACGCTAGATGCTTTACAAAAAGTTGCTTTAGGTAAACACCAAAAAGCAACAAATCAATGGCTACAGAATCAACAATGGGCACAAAAACCACGCTTATTAGAATGCCTTAACGTCGAGAAAGGTTGGGAAACCGCGGTAGAAACAGTCTTGTCTCCTTATTTGGAAGCGGTATGTACCGATCAGATCACTGATTTTTTGATCACCGCAGATCAGTTTACACAAGGAAGGTTAACGCTATTTTGCGCGAAAAATCCTGATGAGCATTGCTTGCTCCCTCCTTCCGATACGTGCATTTTGCTGACAAGTAAGATCCAATCCCGTTTCTCTATCGATCATTTGTTGGCACACGTTTATATTGCAGAAGATGCAAAGCAGGCAATGGCATTATTGCCGATGCTATATCCTGAGGCCTCTATCATCACGCCTCAAGGATTTTGGTTTGGATCAACCTGGTTGCGTATCAATAAAGTAAAAGACGAAACCACAGGTGTGTTGCAGCGCAAACAAGCATTATCAGAAATAGCGGTCTTGATGGCTGCTCATGAAAAATCGCGGTTACAACAAGAAGAAGATGATGCTGCATTGCAAACCACGCTATCGCAACTGGAGCAAGAACGAGATAGCAAGCAACAGCAATTTAGGCAGTTGTCAGCACAGTACACAGAGTCACATGTCCGTTTGAGTGCGCAACAAGCGCATTTTAAACAATTACAACAGCAGGTATCTACGATTGCGCAAGAGCTGGCGACACTCAAACAACAAAAAATAGCGGCAGAAGCTGAACACCAGTCTGCAAAAATCGATAGCGAATCAGCAGAACAAGCTTTGCAAGCATTAGAAGTCGAAAAAATAGCCCTATTCGATCAAAAACAGACGTTAGAGTCTGAGTATCAACAAATTCGTACAGAGGCTTATCGTCTTAAAAAAAGCGCGGATGAGTCTCAAATTCGTTTTTCTAAAACGCAAAACGAATTACATTTTCTCATGCAAAATGTGCAACGGGCTGAGAAACAATTGGCGCAATTACAAGCGCGAAAAGATCATATACTGGACAGGCAGTCAGAAGCCCAACAACCATTGACTGAATTACAAGCAGTTTTACAACAGTTATTAGTGCGTCATGTTGAAGTTGAAAAAACATTA
>JAURND010000047.1 GCA_030830425.1 Gammaproteobacteria bacterium | reverse complement strand
CCAGAAACGGCGATAGGACAACTGCCATTTTCGCCTAAATATTGAATCGTTAAGCCTAAATTTTTGAGTGCATCCACCAATGTGCCAATGGGTCTTGCGCGCATTTGTTCGCCACAATCTAATATAATGGCTTCATGCGCATTTTGCCTTAAACCCAGTATCGGCATGATAAAACGAGTGGTAATACCAGAATTTCCGGTATAAATTGAAGAATTGCATGTCACCAAGGGTAATCCAGGGCTCTGGATAATGAGCCCATCATCTTGAGCGGTGATAGTTGCGCCGAGCGCTTTGCATACGCCAATCGCATGTTGCGTGTCGCCAGCATTTAATACATTCTTGAGTGTAGATTGACCCTTTGCTAACAGTGCAAATAACAGTCCGCGTACTGTTTGTGATTTGGAGATAGGTGGTTTTACATGACCATAGAGGGTTAAGGTTTTGTGTACAATGAGGTTCATGTTTGCATGCGCCAGCAATGCTCACTGCTCTTTCAGAGCGGATAAAAAAGATAATCACTAAGAAGCAAAATTCTCAGTTAAGCGACCAATCTTCTAGGTGCCACCTTCCCATCTTCTAAAATTTCACCTACCCCTAAAAAACTGCCACTTTTACGTTTCATGCGCACTAAGCCAGATGTCGGTGCGTATGGAACAATCACAGGTTGACCCTTGCTTAAATAATAAATAGCCGCTTCAGATAAAACAATTTCAGGTAAATTTTCAATGGCGCTATCAATCGGCAATAAATAAGCATCCATGATGAGACGGTTTTCTTCGGATAATGGTTCCAAAGATAATGTTTCTAACGCACCTAAGGTTTTCATTTTTTCAGCAGGGTAAACACCAACACTCAGCCGATGTAATGCTTGAACATGTGCCCCACATCCCAATTGTTTGCCGATATCTTCGATCAGTGTGCGGATGTAAGTCCCTTTACTACAAGATACCGAAATAGAAAAAGAATCAGCATCATGCGATAAATAGTGGATGTGATGAATATGAATATCGCGTGGTTCACGCGGAATTTCTATCCCTTGGCGGGCTAATTTGTAGAGTGGTTGTCCATCTTTTTTAATGGCAGAATACATAGATGGAATTTGTTGTATCTGTCCCACAAATTTTGAAAATACGGTTTCTAGCATGGATTGCGTGAATGATGGTACTGAATTTTGCGCAATGATTTCACCTTCTTCATCGCCCGTTGTCGTTTCAATACCCATTTTACCCGTCACCTCATACTGTTTATCCGCTTCTAACAAAAATTGGCTAAACTTAGTGGCTTCACCAAAACAAATCGGCAGCATACCCGTTGCCAATGGATCTAAACTGCCTGTATGCCCAGCTTTACGTGCACGATACATTCTTTTGACTATCTGTAACGCTTGATTAGAGGTGATGCCTTTGGGTTTGTCTAACAATAAAATACCGTCGATCACTCGACCTTGTAGGGAGTTTCTACGCATATGTTTTCCTCTATTCTAAAATACATTCACGATGCTGTTTAGTTTCATCATGCATCGCATCAGGTGCAAGATCAGTTTCACCAGGCCAAGTAACGACGCCATCATTGATAAATACGTTCTTAAAAAAATCAGCTTGTTTTAAAGGCGTAAATATAATCGTCTCACTTCAATATGAGACAAAACCAGGGGGTTTTCGCGAAGCGTCCCGGCGAAGGACGGGATCCATGCCCCCTTAAATTCAACCGATTATACCGCTCTTACCCCAATAGAATTCTTTTCAGCATATGGTTTTAAAAACCAGTACCTTCAAGTAAGAGCGGTATATCTGCAAAACTGACGATTAAAGTTAAGTGCGTTTCTGGCGTGACATTGATGACACCCCAATACATAGCGCATACCTATTTTTAACTATCATCTGTAATATCATTGATGAGACGAGTCAAGCGATCTGCTTTCAACAAAGATTCATCATAAACAAATTGTAATCGAGGCGTGACGCGCAAATTCAAAGAGTGGGCTAATTCTCGACGCAAAAATCCGGATGCATGTTTTAATGCCACCAGTGCATCTGATAAATTTTTCTGGTCTAGCACACTGACATAAATCGTGGCGTTTGCCATATCAGGAGAAACGCGCACCGCAGTGATCGATAGATCATGAAGACGAAGATCATTGACCTTCGCGATCAATAATTGTGCGAGTTCGCGTTGTATTTGGTCACCGATGCGTTGCATACGGTTGTTGGTAGGATTGGCGGAAAAAGACATATACTCGTTCTCATTGAAAGTGAGACAAAACCAGGGTGTTTTTCGCGAAGCGTCTCCCGACGAAGGTCGGGATCCATGCCCCCTTAAATTCAAATAGATGATACTGCTCGTATCAAAAAAGCAGACATATAAAGATACTCACTTTCAAGTACGAGCAGTATATTCTCGTCTCACTTCAATGTAAGACAAAACCAGGGGGGGTTTTAAGGGGGAGTGTTCTGCTGCCCTCTTAAATTCAAACAGTTTATACATGCGCCTTGTGAAAGCGTCTTAGATTGGAGAGACAAAATACCTAAGACTGCAAAAATGACAGGGATTAAGGAGCGGAGACGAAATAACTTTCCGCACCTAAAGTGTTCGTATTATTTGTGTCGTTTCATACACTTCAATCTGATCGCCTGATTTAATATCATTATAATCTTTTACACCAATACCACATTCTGTTCCGCTTTTTACTTCAGAGACATCATCTTTAAATCGACGTAAAGACTCTAGTTTACCCGTAAAAATAACGATATTATCTCGTAATACTCGAATAAAACTGTTACGGCGTACAACCCCTTCAAGCACCAGACAGCCTGCGATTGCGCCCAGTTTAGAAGATCTGAATACATCCCTAACTTGAGCAAGTCCTGTGATGGTTTCTTTAAATTCAGGCTTGAGCAGCCCAGATAAAGCAGCTTTTACTTCATCAATCAAACTATAAATAATGCTGTAATAACGCAAATCAACACCTTCTGCTTCCACCAGTTTTCTGGCAGCGCTACCTGCTCGCACATTAAATCCAATTAAAATTGCAGATGAAGCAATGGCTAAATTCACATCAGTCTCGGTAATACCACCCACACCACTGGCAATCATATTAACCCTAACTTCCGGAGTCGCCAATTTCAATAGTGAATCAGTATCGCTTCCACTGAACCTTGTACATCTCCTTTTAAAACGATATTGATAATCGCTGTTTTTCCTTCACCCAACTGGTCAAAAACATTCTCTAATTTAGCACTACGTTGTCGCGTTAATTTAATATCACGATATTTCCCCTGACGAAATAAGGCAACTTCTCGCGCTTTTTTCTCGCTCGGCAATACCAGCGCTTCATCACCTGCGCTAGCTACACCTGAAAGACCTAAAATTTCAACAGGCGTAGAGGGCCCTGCCTGTTCAATTTTTTGCCCATGATCATTGGCCATTGCGCGTATGCGACCATATTCTCCACCTGCCAACAAAACATCACCTTTTTTCAGGGTGCCGCTTTGTATTAACATGGTCGTGACAGGACCACGACCTTTGTCTAGCCTAGACTCAACGATAATGCCATGAGCAGGGCCATCTATAGGCGCTTGTAACGACAATACATCTGCCTGCAATAAAATACGATCAAGCAAGTCATCTACACCTTGACCTGTTTTGGCAGAAATTGGCTGAAACATGACATCTCCACCCCATTCGTCGGAAATGACTTCGTATTGCGAGAGCATCTGACGCACTTTTTCAGGATCTGCGCCTGGTTTATCTATTTTGTTCACCGCGACAATCATCGGCACTTTAGCTGCTTTGGCGTGTTGTATCGCTTCAATGGTTTGAGGCATGACGCCATCATCTGCTGCAACCACTAGTATCACGATATCTGTACATTTTGCACCACGAGCACGCATCGCCGTAAACGCTTCATGACCTGGTGTATCTAAAAATGTGATAATCCCTTTACTGGTATTAACCTGATAGGCACCAATATGTTGGGTAATACCACCTGCTTCGCTACTGGTCACTTTAGTGCGACGAATGTAATCGAGCAATGATGTTTTACCATGATCCACATGTCCCATAATGGTCACAACAGGTGCACGAGACTTTGTTTCATGCTCAGAAATACCCGGAATCACTAAACTTTCTTCAAGTATATTAACGCTGACAAGCTTTGGAACATGCCCCATTTCTTCTACGACAATGGCTGCTGTTTCTTGATCAATAACCTGGTTGATCGTTACCATTACGCCCATCTTCATCATCACTTTAATGACT
>JAURND010000009.1 GCA_030830425.1 Gammaproteobacteria bacterium | reverse complement strand
CTCATCCGCCCTACGGGCACCTTCTCCCACAAGGGGAGAAGGAGAAAATCAGCTCATCCACCCTACGGGCAACCCGTATCGAGTACGGGGCAGGCTCTTCTCCCACAAGGGAAGAAAGAGAAAATCAGCCATTCCACGTTTTAAGCAGGAATGGCTGGCTGCAAGCTAAATATCTTCTCGGATTTTAGCTTCTCTACCTCTTAACGCACGTAAATAATACAGTTTTGCACGTCTAACTGCACCACGACGTTTGACGGTGATGTTTTGAATAATGGGGCTGTAAGTTTGAAAAACCCTTTCAACACCTTCGCCATGAGAAATTTTTCTCACGGTAAAAGCAGAATTCAAACCGCGATTGCGTATTGCAATGACAATCCCTTCAAATGCTTGTAATCGTTCACGCTCACCTTCTTTAACTTTAACTTGCACAACCACTGTATCACCTGGGGTGAAATCAGCGATTTTTTTATTCTGCATTTGTGTTTGATTGAACTGTTGTATTAAGGGGTGCATAGTTTGCCTCTGTTATATTTTAGTAACCATTCATCATTAAATTAGCAAACGGGCATATTTTGCCGATTTTGGCGGAAAAAATTACCTTAAAATGCTCACACATACTCGTTCTCCCTGAAAGTGAAACAAAATCAGGGGGGTTTTTAAGGGGGAAGTGTTCTGGTGCCTCCTTAAATTCAAGCAGATTATACTGCTCGTATATGCTGCGCTTTTTCAGTCATTTTTTTCACCAAACTTGACTAAAATCTGACTGTTTATGTCAATCTTTGTGAAATGGCGAATAATCAGCAAATCCTGCTCAAAACGCGGAATTGGCTTTCTTATTTTTATGAAAAACGATTATGACATGATTTGATTAAAAAGTTGAGGAGTTTATGGTTAATTCAGCAATAAACTCATCCAACCATTTTTTTTCCTCTGGCGTGAGCCGTTGTTTTTCTAGTAGATCAGGCCTGCGCTGCCAAGTTCTACCCAAAGATTGTTTTAAGCGCCAGCGTAAAATGGCTGAGTGGTCTCCCTGTTTGAGGACATCCGGTATGCTTTTACCCGCGATAATTTCAGGTCGCGTATAGTGCGGGTAATCTAGCCGATCCCCCGTAAAAGAATCTTGCACAGCAGAATCTTCATGACCTAATGCGCCCGGAATACATCGGGTCACGGCATCAATGAACACCAAGCTGGCAAATTCACCGCCGCTAATCACATAATCGCCAATAGAATATTCTTCATCCACCATGTTGTCGATAAATCGTTCATCGATCCCTTCATATCGGCCATTTAGTAAGATAAAACCTGAGCTAACTGCTAACTGAGTCACCAATGATTGTGTCAACGTTTTTCCCTGAGGGGATAGATAGATAACTTTCGCCAATGGGTTATGTTGCTTAGCTGCATCCATAGCAGCTTGCAGTGGTTGATAAGTCATCACCATGCCTGCGCCACCACCATAGGGGCGATCATCCACGCGTCGATGTTTGTTTTGCGTAAAATCTCTAGGGTTCCAATAAGAAAGCGTGATTAATTGTTGTTGAATCGCACGACCGACGATTCCATAATTGAGCGCTAAGAATATTTCTGGGAAGATGCTGATAACACCAAAGTTCAACTAAAAATCCTCATCCCAATCTACAGTCATCTTTCCTTGCGCTAAATCTACGGCTAGGACAACTGCTTTGATATAAGGAATGAGTCTCTCGCGATCTCCCTGAATGACGATCACATCATTGCTACCTGTTGAAAATAGATGGCTTATTTTTCCAAATAAAATATCTTGCTGATTGAAGACAGTTAAGCCTTCTAGTTCATACCAGTAATAATCATCTTTGGGTAATTTTGGGAGTTGATCTTGGGGAACAGCAATTTTGAGATGAAGATACTTGCGTGTTTCTTCAGGTGAGTGACTGTCTGCAAATTTAATGTAAAAATATCCTTTAGGGGCATTAAACTTGAGTTGAATGCTTTTCATGTCTACAGGTTGCCATTCTTGAGCAACCTGCAGAAACCATTGGGCGTATTGTTGAATATTTTGAACCGGTTTCGTGTGGGGAAACAACTTCATCCAACCTTGCAGACCGTGTGAACTGCCCAAATGCCCGATCACAATCCAATTTTTTTCTGACTCACACTGTCTATCGGGCTGCTGCGTTTGGTCCACGCTTGGGTTATCTCGGCAAGATTAGAGGGAGACGAAAATTACTGACGGTTCTGTCAATCATTTATTCAGCAGGATTGTCGCTTGCTTGCGCAGCTGCTGCTAAATCTTTTTGTTTTTTATCGGCTTGTACCGTTTTTTGGTGCGCTAATTTTGCTTTTCTTTTATCAACACTGGTCGGTAACCCAGCAGCTGCTTTTTTTGCTTCTTTGGTTAAGCTTTGAACTCGATCGGATAACTGAGCACCCAAACTAATCCAATGGGTAATTCTATCTTGATCTAAATGCAAACGAACCTCAGCGCCTTTAGCGATTGGGTTAAAATAGCCTAATCGTTCAACATAATTGCCACTGTTTCTGGCATGTCGACGATCGATAGCAACTACATGGTAAAAGGGACGTTTCTTTGCGCCAACTCGGGCCAAACGAATCACTAACATAAATTTTATATCCTCATCTGTCGTTCAAAAAAAATCGTAACCATGCAGCACAATTAGCAAACGGGCATATTTTACCCACTTTTGTCAGGTGGGGTGATAAATAGTTACAAAAAATCATTATGCTAAATTCAGCGGTGGGTGTCCAGCAGTTCTGGCCAAATTCTAGGGCGTATGACAATTACGCCAAAACGCCCCAGTGATTACGGTCTAAAGTGGCTCAATTCTTCTTTTTGTAATCTTTTCGCAACGGCTTTATCGCTAAAATCCTTTGAGTCAGTATCAAGATTAAGATTAGGATCAAGCATAGCTTCATACAACTTCGTTAATTTACTCTCGATCTCATTAGGGTTTGGCAAACTTCCTATATTTGCGCTTTGTGAGCGTCTTGTATGATATAAAGCCATGGCACTCTTCACCCACTTAGGCGTTTCCTTAACCACGTTTTCAGTTGGGCTGAGAACAACAGGAACAGACAAGGCTTGCGCTGGTTGAGCTGGTTGAGCTTGCTGACTCGCTTGAGCTGCCACATTGTCGTGTAAGCTTGCTACTGTTGCTTTCAGTTTATCCAATCCAGCAAGAGTATTGCCATTGCTTAATGTATCATACATGTCACACATAACCGGACAATCCTGCAGCAAAGTTATCCGACCATTAACAGCTTGAGGCATCTCAGCCGCAGGATAGCGTTCCCAGTGACCAGCACCTTTATTGTAAATGTGGATTGCACTTGCCAAATTTTGAGGGGCGATACCGTTATTTTCTGTTACATCAATTTCCGTACCATCTGATAATTTATGTTTTTCATGGGAAATCAATGAAATTCCTAATAGGTTATATAAATTCGTGTTTAATTCTAGAGCCCCTAAATATTTATAACGCGCGCCAGCGAAAGTATTATAACCCCGATTCGGCGCTTTTTGATGCATAAATTCACGAAGCACAGGGCCTAAAATCAGCTGTTGTGCCAAGGAATTATTGTTAACGGATCCGGTCAACAAATCTATGAGTTTTTTCCAAGTCAAATTTTGCAAATTATAATAGGTTTCGAATGAATCCTTTAATTGCTGATAATTTTCAGGAATAACTTGTTTCTGCTCATTCGATACTTCTCCCGCAGCAAATTCACTAAATTTAGCCAGGAGCTCAGGAATACCGGCATTGACACCGCAGTTGTTTAATTGGCCGGATATGCGTGGTAAAGGTTTGATCGTTGGCATAACTTTCCCCCTCATGTTGTTATGATTCTTAGCAAGATATTTTGTATTATACCAACGCTTAAGCCATATAACTACATACTTTCGCAGAAATTCTCGCTAAAAACGCGGAATCACTGAATGGCACCTAAAAAACCGTTTCTGAATTTTTGACCATTTCTTGCGCATGCGCGAGTGTTTTGTCAGTCAGTTTGACTCCTCCTAGCATGCGTGCAATTTCTTGAATTTTTTCTTCAACCGACAGCGCATAAATACCTGTTTTCACCACATTATCGAGATGTTGTTTTTCTACCCGTAAATGTTGATGCCCCAGCGCGGCGACTTGCGGTAAATGTGTGACACAAATCACTTGCGCATGTTTGCCCAGTTGTTTTAATTGCAGCCCTACGGTTTCGGCAACACCCCCACCAATACCAACATCGACCTCATCAAAAATGAGTGTGGGTAAAGTGGCTGTTTGGGCAGCAACGACTTGAATAGCTAACGCAATACGAGAAAGCTCGCCGCCAGAAACCACTTTATTTAAAGGAGCAGGCGTTTGTTGTGGGTTGGTGGCGACTAAAAACTCAATGCGTTCATGACCATGGATGCTGCCGATTTCTTGGGTTGAGGCGAGCGGCGTTTTTGAGGTCTGCCGTGCGATGAGTTGAATGTCAATATGCCCCACAGGCATGCCCAACGTGTTAATTTGTGCGGTGATGGCTTTACTAAAACGCTGTGCCGCTTTTTGACGACTTTGAGTGAGCTTTTCTGCGCATATCGTATATTCGTCAGTCAGTTGGTTAATTTGTTGTTTCAATGTATTGATTTTTTCTGAACTTTTTTCTATTTGTTGATATTGCGCCAATAATTGTTGATGTCGTGCGCACAATTCTTCAGGATTGACTTTATATTTTCGCGCCATATCGTGAATAGCGGTTAATCGTTTTTCAAGCCACGCTAAACGTTCCGGATTCACTTCTGATTTTTTTAAACCATCTCGAATTTGTCTGGCCGCTTCTTCTACTTGCATGCTTGCCTCTTCTAGCAATGCAGAAACAGCAGATTGACCAGGAAGATTCTTCAACGAAAGCTGCGCCTTATTTAATCCGTATAATACACTGTCGTCTTGTTCTGACAGCAGTTGTAAGGTTTGTTCGTAAATGGCTATCCATTGCTCAGCATGCGCAAGACGCTTATGCTCTGCGTCTAGCTGCTTTAATTCATCGGGCTCTACATTTAAAATATTTAATTCGTTGATTTGGAATGCCAGAAAATCTTGTTGATGCGCGGAAGCATTAGATTCAATTTCCGCCAACAAATCATGCGCTTTTTGCCATTTTTGATAGCAATGGCGAACCTTCTGACATAAATCAACGTGCTGCGCATAATCATCCAATAAAGCCCGCTGATAATCATTTTTCAGTAACTGCTGGTGTTGATTTTGACCGTGAATATGGATTAAAAAATCGCTTAATTCTCGTATGGCTTGCAATGTGCAGGGGCGTCCATTAATACTACTACGAGAAGGGGCATCACGAGAAATCACACGCCGAATCAAACAAGTCTGACCTTCATCCATCGCTTGATCTTTTAACCAAACTTGAGCTGATGAGTGATCGGGGACCTCAAAAATAGCACTAATTTCACAGCGATCCCTTTCATTTTTAATGAGACTACTCTCAGCGCGATCCCCCAATAACAATTGAAGCGCATCAATCAAAATAGATTTTCCAGCTCCTGTTTCTCCGGTTAAAACAGTGAGCCCTTGATGAAAATCAATCACGGCTTCATCAATGATGGTGAAATTTTTAATATATAATT
>JAURND010000046.1 GCA_030830425.1 Gammaproteobacteria bacterium | reverse complement strand
TGGTAATCCTATTTCAACACCAAGCGACTGATTATTACCTTTCGTCGGTAAAAGTACGCGATTATAAGTGTTATGAGTCCAGCCAGCAACTGCTTTTGCATTATTAAAATAGCTTCCATATTGCTCAATGGCATCCTTAATTTGTTGAGAGGCATTATTTTGCTTCACATTCAAATATTCATACCCGTAACCAAAACTAAAGTTGTCATATTCGGACATGGGTACACGATAATTCATCATGGCTCCATAAGAATCTAAATCATATGAGGCGACGTTGTTTTGATCAGGTCTAGCTTGCTGAAAATATAAACTAAAGCCACGACTAATACCAGACTCGGTATAATAAGGATTGAAATAATTGAAACTATATGTTTGCAAAATCTGACTATTATTAAATGCCACAGAAACGGTTTTACCTGTGCCTTTGAAATTCTTTTGAGTCACATTAGCACCATATAAAAAACCATACGCATCTGAGTAACCAATTTGCGCTGTAGCAGTCATAGAAGAAGCTTCTTTAAGGCTATAGTTTAAATCTACCTGATCTGACTTTCCTGGCACTGGTTCTACCTTGGATTCAATTTGCTCTAGATAACCCAGGTTATTTAACCTACGCTTGCTTTCTTCCTGCTGAGAAATGGAGTAAACCCCTCCCTCCATTTGACGGGTTTCTCGCCGCAAAACCTCATCTGAGGTTACTGTGTTGCCAGAATAAGTCACATCTCTCACATAAACACGGTTACCTGTTTGAATATTAAAGATGAGAAAAACCTGATGTGTTTCATCATTAATTTCTGGGATAGGATTAATCTGTGCGCTTGCGTAACCTAGATCCGCATAAAAATGACTAATCAAATCAACAATGGCCATTAGCTTTCTACGCGAAAACGTTTCACCTGATTTAAGCGTAACTAGTTTAGCCACAGCCGCATCTTGGCCTAACATGTTTCCAGAGAGGCTATATCCTTTAATGGTATATTGAGCACCTTCAATCAATTGCAACGTCACGACCACTGACTTTTTATCTGGTGTCATTTCTGTATTTTGAGCGGCTACTTTAAAACGAAGGTAGCCATGGTCTAAATAAAAGTCCTGAAGCGCTTTTAAATCTGTTTGTAATTTTTCTTCGGCGTATTCATCTTTGCTGCTAAAAAATGCCCACCAAGGTTTTTTTCCTAAAGTAAAAACACTCAACAACTTGCTGGTTTTAAAAGCATGATTGCCGATGATATTAATTTGTTTAACTTTTGCAATCTTGCCTTCATTGATTTGAATATTGACTAGTAAGCGATTGCGAGTTTGAGCAACTGTTTTTACATCCACACTAGCATCATAACGACCTGACTTATGATATTCTTCGATTAATGCATGCTGCATGCCTTCTAAAAGAGCTTGGTCATAAGCCTGTCCTTCTACAATACCCGATTTTTTCAAAGCTTTTAGCAAATCTTCTGTCTTGATTTGCTTATTACCTACTATTTTAATCAGTCCGATAGTCGACCTTTCGACGACTTGAATCACTAAAGTATTGCCATTTCGCCCTAAGCTCACATCACTGAAAAACCCTGTCTGGTATAGGGCATGAATCACTGAGTCTGTATCAGAAGACGTCAGTGTTTGACCAACATGTACCGGTAAATATTCAAGTACTGTTTGGACAGGTATTCGTTGCAATCCTTGAACGGATATACCTTTAATGGTGAACTCCTCATCTCCCAATGCAGGCATAATAAATACGGCAAGCAGGAAAAGTAAAGTGATCCGTATTTTCTTGGAGATGCTTATATTCAACACAAATATCCTCTCTGAAGATTCAGTAATTCCCGCTAAAACGCGGAATTTTTGCCTGGCTTTAAGGCGCGTTGCTTAAACAAGTCCGCGCTCGCGATTAAGAGAGAGAACCGACATCTCTCCGTGAAAAATTTCTCGTTGCTACTGTCAGCAATGAGATTCTTTATGACGAAAAATTTTCGTAACCATTCGGCAAGATTAGCAAACGGGCACATTTTGCCAATTTTGGGGGAAAAAATTCCCTTAAAATACTCACATATACATATATGCTGCGCTTTTTCGGCCATTTTTTACACCAGACTTGACTAAAGTCTGACCGTTTATGCCAGTCTTTGTATGGTGGTGAATAGTTACAAATTTTCAAAAAAACTTTTATTTTAGACGCTTTAAAAGAGTAGCGGGAATTGCTACCCTTTGCGCAGTATCATCTGTTTAAATTTAAGGGGATAGCTCGATCCCGAACCTCTTTAAGACGATTTACGAAAAACTCCCTGGTTTTATCTCACTGCCAAAGAGAACGAGTATCTCTACTTAAATGTCAAAAAAGCCATAAACCAATGACGATAGATACCTGGGATAAGAATCACGGAAGGATAGAGCATATCCCTATTAGACTCAATCAATTTGTCGTATTTTTAATAATGCTACGAGGTGGCCGCATCTCGTAGCTTGCTTAAAAAAACCAACTCCAGCTCTGTTGATACCCGATCTAGGGTTGCATTTCTATTAGGAAAACGACTAAATTGTCTAATCTGATCATGGGCATCAATGGCATCTTCCAGGAAGAATTCAAATAACGACTTCGTTTCTGCAAAAGCAATTGCAGCAAGCATCTGGTACGCCCGTACAGACAAAATTTGCATATCCTCGCTTTCTGAGTGCTTCAATGGGGAATAAAAAAATATGCGTTCAATTAAACTTAATTGATGATCATACGATTGATCTATACCCTGCAAGCACAGTCGCAATGCTTTATCATCTTGAGCAAAAGCCATCGGCTTGTTTCGATAAATATGCCGGGGAAATTGATCCAATAAAATAATTAATGCCAACACTCCACGAGAAGAATTCTCCCAATGCTTATAATGACCTTGAGCTGCATTAAATAAATCTTCTTCAAACTGACTTTTGATCTGATTGTCTAAAGCGGCATCTGCACTAAACCAAATCCATTGGCGATGCTCTGATGGTAGGGCTGTTTTTTCTGCATTGCCAAACCAATAGTGTAAAATAGTGTCTATTCTTTCCATATATACTCGTTCTCTTCTGAAAGTGAGTTAAAATCAGGGGTTTTTTAAGGGGGAAG
>JAURND010000045.1 GCA_030830425.1 Gammaproteobacteria bacterium | reverse complement strand
TAAAGAAGCAGCCTTAAAGAAGTTATCTCAGGAAACTTTTCCGATATATCTAGAACGTAATCGTCTAGGTCAGGTTGGTTTTTTTGGTATGCCCTCAGAAATATTGCTTAAAATGGCTGAATTTACAGATAGCCATGCTAATAAAACAAATTTTTATAGGTATGCAGAAGGACAGATTGATCAACTTGAATTACCAAAATTGAACGATGAAGCATCAATAGCCCGTTATAAAAGGTTGGTAGACCAAATTATTACTAAAGAACTTGGCAGTTTATCTGCGCCTGCTACCCAAAAAGCACCTGATCAAAAAGAATCTGAAGAGAAAAAACAAGGTGTGGATAATCCAAACAGAGGAGTCTGCAGCATACGATAGATCCCCGTAAAAACGCAAAAACTCCAAAACCCGTCATAGATTGCGAATTTCCAGTGGTTAAGGTAAAATCCGAATTGAAATTTATTCCCCATAGCTTGCTGTGGGGGTTTTTATGCTTAAAAATTCGTAACTATTCACCACTAATCCAAGGCTGGCATATGCGCGTCTTACTTCAAGATGCTTGTTTTTTGTGCTTGAAGTCAGCGCAGTATATCTGTGTTTGCGGATTGTGCTGAATGCTTACAAAAATCCTTGCTTCACTTCATCTTTAAAAAACAAGTGATTTAACCTTAGATAGAGGGAAGCAATAGGCTTTTTTAAAAACCAGTATTTCGTTTGAATGTAATGTGTGCAAAGTGACCTGAAGTAGCGTTCACCAAAGCATGGTCATGTAATCACACCTAGCACCCGAACAAAAGAATCGGCTTAGAAAAAAGTCTAATCATACCAAAAGGATCCTTTTATGAGACATTATGAAGTGGTATTACTGATTCATCCTGACCAAAGTGAACAAGTTTCTGGCATGGTTAAACGCTATGAGGCGACAATCAAAGAAGGTCAAGGTCAAATTCATCGATTTGAAGATTGGGGAAGACGCCAATTAGCTTATCCCATCAAAAAACTGCATAAAGCGCACTATTTGCTCTTTAATATTGAATGCGGAAAAGAAACCTTAGAGGCACTCAGAACTGCTTTTCGATATAATGATGCAGTGATGCGTAATCTAATTTTAAGCAGAGATACTGCAATCACAGAGCCTTCTCCAATGATGCGTAAATCTACACCTCAAACAGCAGCAGTCGTAAACGAAGATATTCGTAAATAATTTGGAGCAAAAAAACATGTCTAGCCAAAGAAATAATGAAAGACGTCCAGACCAAAATAATAATTTTAGACGTAAAAAATATTGCCGGTTTACGAAAGGAGAAGTAAAGTCTATCGATTATAAAGATGTCACACTATTATTAGATTATGTGATGGAATCGGGGCGTATTTTGCCAAGCCGTATTACAGGAACAGCAGCAAAATATCAACGTCAGATGTCAAATGCCATTAAGGTTTCTCGATATTTAGCTTTGATGCCTTATACGGATAAGCATTAATAGCATCTCAGTAATTCCCGCTTTTTTAAACGGGACCCAAAAAAAAGGTTTCTTGTGAAAGTTGTTCGTCGTAAATAGTCCCATTGCGGACAACCGAATCAGTGATTATTAAGGGGAAGATGGCGATGCTTCCCCTTACTGGTCGCGAGCGTGGACTTGTCCAATCGATGCGTTAAAACAAGGAAGCAAGTTCCGCGTTTTGGCGGAATTGCTGATGAATCAATGATATTAAAACATATTGGTTTGTATCTTACCCAAAAGCGATCTCATGCGATCTTAGTCGCCTCTTTGTGTGCTTTTTTATCAGCATTCCAACTGCCCACGTTACCCATTGTCATGATTGTTGTCGCTTTGGTGACGTTGCACAATGGCCCTAAAGCGGGTTTTTGGGTCGCCAGTTGGCCATTGATGATCCTATTGATTGCCAGCCTTCATATGGGTTTTGAGCAATTTGTATTTTCAGGATTAGGTAAAATATTGATGCTCTGGTTGTTAGCATCTGTATTATGTCACAGCAATCTATGGTCGAAGACGCTATATTTTGCCACATGCCTTAGTATTATTTGTGTACTGCTGTTTCATCTATTCATGTCTGATCTTAGTGGTTGGTGGTTTGTTCAGCTCAGTCCTTTTGTCGATCAGCTAAAGCCGGTGTTTCTAAAAATAACGCCTAAGGAATGGGAAGAGTTGATCCACCAAATTGCTTATTTTGGAACAGGTATTGTTGTTGTAGCGGTCATGACGGTAAATGTGTTTTTTTTGCTGTTAGCGCGAGCCTGGCAGGCAAATTTGTTTAATCCTGTAGGCTTAAAAATGGAGTGGCGGCAGTTATTGTTAAGTCCTCTTTATTCTGGGTTCGTTACTCTTGTTGCAGCAGGGGCTTGTTTTGGCATGACACTGCTCATGGATATATTTCCCGTATTATTGCTGCCTTTATTTTTTGCCGGGTTTGCGTTAATTTATGGCATATTACCTGAAAAAAGTAAGCGACGTACGATAGTATTAATGTCTCTTTATGTGGGATTATTGGTATTTTCACCCTATTTCGTGACAATCCTGATTGTCATGGCTTTAACAGATAGCTTATTTGATTTTCGTAAATTACGACATCGGTCAATGATCAACCCCCCTTCAAATCCCACGGCTTGAGTGTTATAAAGAAAATGGGAGCTACCCAATTATTTTAGGCAGCAAGTTTCGCGTTTTGGCGAAACTTGCTGAAACGTTATTTAATGAGAGAGATAAAACCATGCAAGTTATTTTATTAGAAAAAGTTCATAACTTAGGTAATTTAGGCGATAAAATCAAAGTAAAATCCGGTTATGGTCGAAACTATTTAATCCCCTATGGCAAAGCTTCGCCAGCGACTGTTGAAAATATCGCTAAATTTGAACAGAAGAGAGCTGAGCTTGAGAAAAAAGCGCACGAAGCTTTTGTTGTCGCTCAAGTTCGAGCAGAAAAGTTTATGGATCTTGTGGTAACCATACGAGCAAAGGCAGGAGATGAAGGCAAACTGTTTGGTTCTATTGCTGCCAAAGATATTGTTCATGCATTGATAGCAACAGACCCTCAAATCAGCAAGAACGAGATTTTATTACCTAATGGGGTGATTCGTTTGCTTGGAGAACATGATGTTGAACTGATGTTCCATTCGGATATTCGTGCGACCATTAAATTGAATATCTTACCAGAAGCCGCCAAATAAAATAGCGACAGCAATTCCTGTTAAAAATGTGCAATGAGAGCCATCATATCTTTTTATATGATGAGAGATAGAGAATTTTCATCAATACAGCAATTCCCGCTAACCTTTAAAGTGCTTAAAATAAAGGCCTTCTTGTGAAAGTTGTTTGTAGAAATACCCCTCATTGCTGGCAATCCACCTATGCGGTTGCCAGCTGGATCTCGGCTTTCGCTGGGACGCTTCGCGAAAATGCCCCGGTTTTGTCTGACTTTGCAGTCAGATGAGTATAATCTGCTTGAATTTAAGGGGCATGGATCCTGACTTTCGTCGGGACGTTTCGCGAAAAACGCCCTGATTTTGTCTCACTTTCAGGAAGAACGAGTATAGATCTTTAGTTATGACTAAAAAAAACAGCTCAAGTACTCACTCCAAAAGCGATGCAAAAACCCAAGCGGTTAAAATTCCGCCACACTCCATAGAGGCTGAACAATCTGTCATTGGTGGGCTGCTTATTGACAATCAATCTTGGGATGAAGTTTCTGATGTCCTCATTGAAACTGACTTCTATCAACAAGCTCACCGATTGATTTTTGCTGCAATCACAGAGTTGGCATCTCGCCAACAGCCTTTTGACTTGATCACGGTTACTGAAACATTAAAAGCACACAATACCCTAGAAAGTATTGGTGGAGAAACTTATTTATATGAAGTTGCCAATCGAGTTCCCAGTGTCGCTAATATTGCTGCATACGCACAAATTGTACGTGAGCGATCTGTTTTACGTCGATTAATTAGCACTGCCCATGAGATTGCTGATTTAGCATTTCACCCAGAGAATCGTTCTAGTGCTGAATTACTAGATGAAGCAGAAGGTAAAGTATTTGCGATTGCAGAGCAAGGTCAACATCGATCAGAGCCAGTCAAAAGCAGCCAGATCATGGCAAAAGCATTTGAACGGTTATCAGAATTGCAATTGTCTACAGACCATATTACCGGTATGCCAACGGGTTTTGTCGATTTGGATCACATGACCTCAGGATTACAGCCAGGAGATCTGATTATCATTGCAGCCAGACCATCCATGGGTAAAACAGCATTTGCGATGAACTTGGCTGAAAATGTACTGGTGCAAAAAAAGAAACCGGTATTAGTATTTAGTATGGAAATGTCAGGCGAGCAATTAGCTTTGCGCTTGATTTCCTCATGGGGGCGCGTGAATCAACACAATCTTCGAATTGCTAAATTATCAGGCGAAGAATGGGGACGCGTTACTGGGGCGGTATCTGCTTTTTCACAAATGCCTTTATACTTAGATGATACGCCGAGTTTACATCCTGCTGAAGTTAGAGCCAGAGCCAGGCGCCTCATGCGCCAGTGTAATGGTGAACTGGGCTTAATCGTGATTGATTATTTGCAGTTAATGCAAGTGCCTGGATTTAAAGAAAATCGTAATCTTGAGATCTCACAAATTTCTCGTAGCTTGAAAAGTTTAGCCCGAGAATTGAAAGTGCCGGTTGTTGCTTTATCTCAGTTGAATCGAGGTTTGGAACAACGAGGCGATCGTCGACCGATCATGTCAGATCTGCGCGAATCAGGCGCGATAGAGCAAGATGCAGATGTGATTGCATTTATTTATCGCGACGAGGTGTATAACGAAAATACGACAGACAAAGGGATTGCCGAAATTATTATTTCAAAACAACGAAACGGTCCTATCGGTCGTGTTAAGTTACGTTTTTTTGGAGAATATACCCGTTTTGAAAATTTAGCAGATGGCAGTTATACCGTTCCAGCGAATCAAGCTAGCTCAAATTCTAAAATACACCAATCAAATAACGCTTCAGAAATACCCTTAAAACGAGAAATTGGATTGCGCGAAAAATATACGAACTCACCTCATATTCATGCTATACCTGAAAATGAGATTGGGGATGATACCGGAAACTTTTAAAATGCGTGCGTGTGTACAAATAGATATTTCTGCACTGGAGCATAATTTTGCGCAAATCAAAAAAATAGCACCTTCTGCTAATGTGATGGCGATGATAAAAGCCAACGCATATGGCCATGGTCTAGTCTCGGTTGCAAAAGCACTACCCCAAGCCAACGCATTTGGGGTTGCCACTATCGATGAAGCCATCGCATTGCGTCAGGCAGGCATTCAACAGCCGCTTGTGGTCATGAGCGGTTTTTTTGATGAAGCAGAATTAACATGCATGCTAGATTATCAGCTCACCGCAGTTATCCACCATTTCGATCAAATTCAATTATTGCAGCAGACATCCTTGTCATCTCCATTGGGTGTATGGCTAAAAATTGATACGGGCATGAGACGATTAGGTTTTTTGCCTGAACACGCTGCAAGTGCTCATCAAGCACTATTAGATCATCCTCAAGTAAAAAAACCACTTGTTGTTATGACCCATTTGGCTTGTTCTGATCAACGAAATCATCCACATACCGTCACACAAATTGCACAATTCAATCAGGCGGTCGCATCATGGCCAGGACTACGCAGTTTGGCCTGTTCTGCGGCAATGATTGATAGACCACAGATACATGCAGATTGGGTTAGACCTGGTATTTTGCTATATGGCATTTCTCCTTTTGCAGATCAAACAGGTTTGATGTTTGGACTAAAACCGGCTATGACATTGATGGCTCGTTTGATCTCAGTGAAAGAAGTATGCAAAGGAGACAGTATTGGCTATGGTGCTACCTGGGTTTGCCCCAAAGATATGAAGATAGGCGTAGTGAGTATGGGTTATGGAGATGGTTACCCGCGCCATGCAAAATCAGGCACGCCTATACTGGTCAATGGGCAACGATGTACTTTGATTGGGCGCGTATCCATGGACTTGATCACGGTTGACTTGAAAAATCAACCTCATGCAAAGCGAGGAGATCCAGTTGTGTTATGGGGAAAAGGGCTGCCCGTTGAAGAGATTGCCGCCTGCGCGGGTACGATTGGATATGAATTAGTTTGCAAAGTCACCACTCGGGTGCCAGTATCATCTGTTTGAATTTAAGGGGGAAGTATTCTTCTGCCCCCTTAAATTCAACAGTTTATACCGCTCTTACCCCAATCGTATTTTCTTCAGTCTTGTATTTTAAAAACCAGTCCTTTCAAGTAAGAGCGGTATATACTGGTTTAACTTGAAAGTGAGACTGGATTATGGCGTATTGCCTCAAATACATCATTCAATCTGGCT
>JAURND010000044.1 GCA_030830425.1 Gammaproteobacteria bacterium | reverse complement strand
TGTCCGGGTAATGTGACATCAATGACTTCTTTTTTTAATTGAGCCGCTAGGGTTGTTTTTTGTAAATATTCAGTACGATCCTGCAACATCGATAGTAAAGTCTGTTTGGTCGCATTTACGGTTTGACCCATAGATGCTCGTTGATCACCAGATAGCGAGCCAAGTGTTTTAAGTATCTCTGTTAGTTTACCTTTCTTGCCTAGAAATTCCGTGCGAATCTGATCGATCACATTTAAATCTTTTGCATTGGTAATGGTGTTTTGAGCTACTGCTAATAGCTGTTGTATTTTATTTTGCATAAAGTTTTTATGGGTACTGTTTACGTAGATCGTTTTTTAGATCACTTTCTTCCTAACCCATAGGCAGAGAGAATAAAGCGTTTGCGCTCATGGGGTGAGCATAATGATCATTGAAGAATCACACAGCGTTTCTCCTTCAAAACGCGGAACCTGCTGTCTTAATGTTAACAAGTTGCTGGGATAAATCCGGCTCGCAGCAAGAGAGACGACGCGCCATCTTAACAATCTCCCATGAGCCTGTCAGCAATGAAAACATACTTGTCTCACCTTGATGGTGCAAAAACCATTATCTTGAAGTGAGACGATACCGTTCTTACCCTAATCGCATTTTTTTCAGCATATTGTTTTAGAAATCAGTACCTTCACGTAAGAACGGTATAAAAAGCAATGATCCGCGTTTTTGGCTGGAATGACTGTGCATTTTTCAGTATCGTTGAAAAGTTTCTCGTGAGTGTTGTATGATGAGTTCACGGTCGGCTAAATTCACGGTTTCTCGGTGAGCGATGCAATCCTCTGTAGCGAGATTGAAGGAGGCAATGCCGCATTTTGAGCGAGAATTACTGGTTGATTGACTGAATTGTGGGGCAGCAGAGCACTACCCCCTTAAAAAACCCCCTGGTTTTGTCTTACATTGAAGTGAGACGAGCCTATAAACCTTTTAATTGGTAGTGAGATATGACTGTTTTTAAGATTTTACAATATCCTGATCCGCGTTTGCAGCGTAAAGGTCGTCACGTCATCGAGATAGATGATCGAATTCGCGAAATCATCAAAAATATGTTTGAAACCCATTATTCGTCAGAAAATTGTGCAGCGTTGGCGGCGACACAATTAGACATGCCAGACCCTCCATATATTACAGTCATTGATTTTTCTGACAAAAAAAATGAACCTATTTGTCTTATTAATGGCGAAATCACTGATCATAGCGGTGAAATGTATGAAGACGAAGGCTGTATGTCTGTGCGAGGGATTTATGAGAAAGTCAAAAGATTTTCTACTGTCTCTGTTCGTGCATTAGATGAATCGGGTAAAACGATCACATTCACGGCTACTGGTTTTATGGCAAAGTGTATTCAGCATGAATTAGACCATTTAAATGGCCGAATTTTTATAGACAAGCTATCTGCGTTTAAGCGTCTTCGTGTGGATAGAAAAATTCAGAAGACACGAGCGTGAGTGGCATCTTTTTGCAACAACGCTCATGCGCCTGATACATGCAATGTTAGCAGTTTCCACCGCTCTTCAGAGAGCCTAAAAAAGGGTTTCTTGTGAAATCTGTTCGTAGAAACGCCAAGTGCCCCAGCGAAAGCTCGGATCCATTTTACATCTTACCCACCCACGCCCACTAAAATCATGACTGATTACAAAAACACTTTAAATTTGCCTCAAACTGATTTTGCCATGAAGGCCGATTTATCCAAGCGCGAGCCAAAATGGCTGCAGTTTTGGGAAACTCAAGAGATTTATAGCTGTTTGCGCGATCAGGCGAAGCGAGAAAATCGTCCAAAGTTTATTCTGCATGATGGTCCGCCTTATGCCAATGGTCGCATACACATTGGACACGCTTTAAATAAAATTCTTAAAGACATCGTACTCAAATCTAAAACATTATCAGGATTTGATACGCCTTATGTGCCAGGTTGGGATTGTCATGGACTGCCCATTGAGCTGAACGTAGAAAAAAAGCTAAAAGACACTAAAAAAACGGTATCACCTGAAGTTTTTAGGCAGTTATGTCGAGATTATGCGCAGTCACAAATGGAAGGACAGCGTACTGCGTTTAAACGATTAGGGGTGCTAGGGGATTGGGAAAATCCTTACATGACCATGGATTTTACTTTTGAAGCAGACATTATTCGCACACTGGCGAGCATGATTGCCAATGGGCATTTGCATCGTGGTAGCAAACCGGTACATTGGTGCACAGAGTGTGGTTCTGCATTGGCTGAGGCAGAAGTTGAATATCAAGATAAAATATCGCTTGCGATAGATGTTCGTTTTCATGCGGTAAATCCTCAAGATTTTTTATCTCGCATGGACAAACCCATCTCTGAAATATATACCCGTCGGATTTCAAGAAACTGGGTAGGCGTCGCTGGGGCGAACCACCGGGGCATATGCGATATACGTGAGGATGGTGAGAGCCCGGTGACAACAACCCCAGAACTTGAAAGACAATGGGTCGATCCATTAAGTATTGTGATCTGGACAACCACGCCCTGGACGTTACCCGCCAACCAGGCAGTGGCTTTAAATCCGAACATAGAATATGTATTGGTCTTCATAGAAAACCATATGGGCACTTCGGAATATTTGATCATTGCCGCATCCCTTGCCCAATCCGCATTATCTCGTATGGGGGTGACCAATCATCATATTTTAGCATCATGCTTAGGTGAAGCATTAGAAGGCTTGTTATTACGGCATCCATTTTTAGAGAAAACAGTACCCATTATTTTAGGCGATCACGTCACCACCGATGCAGGGACAGGTGCAGTGCACACTGCGCCTGCACATGGTCAAGATGATTATGTCATCGGAAATCGTTATGGATTGACCATAGAAAATCCCGTGAATGATAAAGGCGTATTTATTGAAAATACGCCCTTCTTTGCAGGCGAACATGTATACAAAGCCAATGAGCATGTGGTCGACGTGCTCAAAGAAAAACAGGCATTGTTGCACAGTGAAAAAATTACGCACAGCTATCCGCATTGCTGGCGCCATAAAAAACCTTTGATTTTTCGCGCCACGCCGCAGTGGTTTATCAGTATGGAGCAAGCGAATTTACGTACTGAAGCATTGAAAGCCATTGAGCAAGTGCAATGGTCTCCGCAATGGGCACAAGCCAGAATGGCGAGCATGATTGTGCAGCGCCCAGATTGGTGTATCTCCAGACAGCGTTTATGGGGAACCCCTATCGCGTTATTTGTACATCGTGACACCGATGCTTTACATCCTAATACGCCTCATTTGATTGAAAAAATTGCACAGTTGGTTGAAAAACAAGGCGTAGAAGCGTGGTATCAACTGAATCCTGAAACATTGTTAGGCGAAGACGCCAAACAGTATCGACCAGTAACAGATACTTTAGATGTGTGGTTTGATGCGGGATGCTCTCACGCCGCAGTTTTATCGCGTCGCGCAGAATTACACTCACCTGCAGATTTGTACCTAGAAGGGTCTGATCAATATCGCGGCTGGTTTCAATCTTCTTTATTAACAGCAATCGCCATGCATAAAGCGGATGAGGGGAAACATGCTATATCTCCTTCTCCCCTTGTGGGAGAAGGTGCCCATAGGGCGGATGAGGGGAAATATGAGGCGTTTTCAAAAGCCCCTTATAAACAAGTGCTTTCGCATGGGTATGTATTAGACAATCAAGGCGAAAAGATGTCTAAATCATTGGGAAACGTGATATTGCCTGAGAAAATCTGCGATTCTCTAGGCGCTGATGTTTTAAGATTATGGGTAGCGTCCAGTGATTTTCGATCAGAGCCCAATATTTCTGATGAGATTTTAAAGCGCACCTCAGAGACATACAGACGCATCCGCAACACCGCGCGTTTTTTAATCTCTAACTTGTTTGATTTCAATCCTGATGAACATTTAGTGCCGTTTGCGCAATTAGTGAAACTAGACCAATGGGCGATTCATCGGACGAAAGAAGCACAAGAAAAAATTATTCAAGATTATGATCAATTCGAATTTCATGTTGTCAGTCAATCGATACAACGATTTTGCACCGTAGACATGGGGCATTTTTATCTGGATATTATTAAAGATCGGCAATACACGACCCCTAAAAATAGCCACGCCCGTCGTTCTGCACAAACCGCAATGTATCATATTTTACAGGCATTAACGCGTTGGCTTGTGCCGATTTTAAGTTTTACCGCGGAAGAAATTTTTCAACATTTTCCTTGGCAGCTAAGTGCAGAAAAAACAGATTCTGTATTACTAACGACTTGGTATGATGCATGGGGTGATGTTCAATTTTCTGAGGTGGATAAACAGTTTTGGGCAATGTTAATGCAGATGCGCGAGTCAGTGAATATGCAATTGGAAGAAGCCAGAAATTTAGGTGATATTGGATCAGGACTTGCAGCAGAAGTGACACTCACGATAGACCCGCATCATTCGACTGCAAACCCGTTAGCGCCTGGCGTGCTGGATATGCAATTTAAAGCAATAGGAGATGAGTTACGTTTTGTGTTTATCACATCTGCGGTGACCATTCAATTTTCCCCTTATGATCCTCGTCCGAATCAAAAGCATTATCTATGGGATGGTTGTTCAGGCTATGTGAATATCCAACCATCTACGCATGAAAAATGTGAACGATGTTGGCACCGTCGGGCTGATGTTGGCGAGCATACCACTCACCCAACACTTTGTTTACGTTGTATCGAAAACGTAGATGGGCAGGGTGAGGCACGTATTTATGCTTAAACTCTCATGAATATACTCGGTATAGAAACCTCTTGTGATGAAACCGGTGTCGCTATTTATTCAGATGCCGGATTACTGGCCCACCGACTATACAGCCAAACCACGTTACATGCAGATTATGGTGGCGTGGTGCCTGAATTAGCCTCGCGTGATCATAATCGTGTCTTGTTACCTTTAGTTCGACAAGCGCTTAACGAAGCCAATCTCACGCTGTCACAAATAAACGGCATTGCTTATACCGCAGGACCTGGTTTAATCGGCGCATTATTGGTTGGTGCGGCGTTTTCAAAAAGCTTAGGGCTCACGCAAAATATACCGACCCTCGCGATCCATCATATGGAAGGACATTTGCTCGCGCCCATGTTAGAAGAGGTCGCGCCTAGTTTTCCTTTTGTCGCGTTATTGGTATCGGGTGGACATACCCTGCTGGTGGCAGTATCCGGCGTTGGGCGTTATCAAATATTAGGTGAAACACTGGATGATGCAGTGGGAGAAGCCTTTGATAAAACCGCAAAATTATTGGGGCTGCCTTATCCTGGCGGTGCTGCTCTAGAAAAATTAGCACAGCAAGGAGACCCTAGTCGATTTCATTTCCCTCGGCCGATGTTAAATGCCCCCGGACTTGACTTTAGTTTTAGCGGCTTAAAAACAGCTGTGTTACATAAAGTTCGGTCACAAGCTGATTTAACGCATCAAACTAAGGCGGATATTGCACGCGCGTTTGAAGATGCCGCGATAGAAGTGTTATGCAAGAAATGTATAAAAGCACTTAAAAATACAGGATTTTCGAATCTAGTCATTGGTGGAGGAGTGAGTGCGAACCAAACTTTACGTCATCAATTACAAATCGCCGTTGCCGAACAAGGCGCCACGCTTTTTTCTCCACGTCCACTTTTTTGCACCGACAATGGTGCAATGATTGCCTATGCCGGTTATCTCCGTTTTCAAGCTGGTCAATCAGACCCAACCTTAGCAATTGACGTATATCCGCGCTGGTCGTTAGAGAGCATAACCATTGAACATAATTAGCAAACGGGCATATTTTACACCAGACTTGACTAAAATCTGACCGTTTATGCCAGTCTTTGTATGTTAAAAACCAGTCCTTTCAAGTAAGAGCGGTATAGAGAGCTTATAAAATATGGATTCACCCGCTGGCACCTCATGGCAAAAAATCTTAGCAGAAGCGATCACAAAACCAGCAGACTTATGTCGTCTACTTGACCTTTCTGACGCATATATTGCTGAGCAAGCCGCCAAAGATTTTGAACTTCGTGTGCCCAAAGGGTTTATTGCGCGCATGGAAAAAGGCAATCCCCATGATCCATTACTCCAACAGGTTTTACCGCAGTTTCAAGAAATGCAAATTATTCCGGGTTATACGCATGATCCGCTAGCAGAAAAACAAGCAAATCCCATACCAGGGCTGCTTCACAAATATGCAAATCGCGTATTGTTATTGCTAGCAGGGAAATGTGCGATTAACTGCCGCTATTGTTTTAGGCGCCATTTTGCATATACGGATCTAAATGGTAAAGAAGGCTGGCAGGCCATGTTGAGTTATATTGAAGCAGATTCCTCTATCTTAGAAGTGATTTATAGCGGTGGTGATCCATTGCTACACAAAGATCAAGTGTTGGCTGAATTAACCCAACGTATTGCTGAAATTCCACATGTTTCTTTATTGCGCATACATACACGTTTACCCATTGTGATTCCTGAGCGTATCACCACATCACTCATCCAATGGATGACAAGCACCCGATTGCGTCCGATCATGGTGCTACATTGTAATCACCCGAATGAAATTGATGAAACCGTTATTCATGCGATCACAAGATTGCGCGAAGCGGGTATCACCGTGTTGAACCAAACAGTGCTACTAAAAGGGATTAATGATCAAAAAGATACGTTGGTCGCCTTGAATCGACAATTATTTTTTGCCGGCATTTTACCTTACTATTTACATATTTTAGATGCGGTACAAGGCGCTGCACATTTTTCCATTTCAATGGATCAGGCAAAACAGTTGATGGCGGAAATAAGAGAAGAATTACCCGGATACTTAGTTCCCCGATTGGTGCAAGAAAAGCCTGGCATGAAGTCTAAGTGTTGGGTTGTGTGATATGCGCCTTTTTGTATTTTCAAGTCAAAAAAACTTAAGGAGTTTTTTCTTTTAAATTCAAAAGCTTATACTGCTTTTATCGCAATAGAATTTTTTGCGACCTATTGTTTTAAAAGTTCGTATCTTCAAGTAAGAGCGGTATAAACAGGACCTTAGATAATAGTACTGATCAAAGATCAGTACTATTCGCCGCTTTTATAAACGATGTGGTTTTTTGGAAAGAGTAGATCTGTCTTCATCATCTAAGATAGGAAAACTTTCAAGTTGTTCTCGACAGTTTGTTAAAACACGGACACTCTCATCAAGGCGTGAGAGCTTTGGGTTGTTGACAGCACCAATGACATTTTGAGCACGATAAAGACACATTAAAACGTATAGACTTAAAAAAATTGCAACCGGTATCAAAGTCCTATTGTCAAGATTAGGGTTTTTTGAGCCTAAATAAAGCTTAGAGGAAACAAAAACTCCAATCATCGTTAGATAGAAGCCTTCTTTTAAAACAGCAGATTTTTTTTGATTTTTTAGATCTTTTTCTACCTCAGGCGTATTGAGGCGATTTCTGAGATTCCCCGCATAGCTTATCGTTTGAGTTAAGAAGCCATGCATTTGTAACCCAGTGATGTTTTGTTGTAGCGACTTCCAGTCTATGGTTAAGGGCACCTCTAAAAATTCAATTTTTTTAAAAATATACCTAACTTGTCAGGCAAGTTTTTTGAAATACACAAAAGCGCGCCAATTTTTCAGTATGATTTTTTATTTTTT
>JAURND010000043.1 GCA_030830425.1 Gammaproteobacteria bacterium | reverse complement strand
CTTGACTGCCTCAAATTCTGAACCTTTTGAGGAATATAAAATCAATGAGTAAGGATCAAAAATAATACGATGCAAAGAAACCCCCTGCCCGCTTTTAATCACACATTCCGCATAATCTTTAGTCGTTTTTAGGCTTTTTAATAGCTTAAGTGTATATTCATCCATATCTAATCGACCAGAGACGCCAAGTTGATTGAGCGCATCAGGCTCTTGCCTGAGAATAATTTTGTAGGCAGAATTCTCATAAGCGGCAACTGAGGTGGCATTTTTAAAGTAATCGTTAATCGATTGCGTAATGGTGACAAAATTCGCGTTATAACGTCTGGCTCGTCGATATCCTGTTTCAATAAAACTTGCGGCACCTGCATTTTCGCCGCCCAATAAATCCCAAGCTTCATCAATAATGCAGGATTTAGTTTGAACCCGTGAGCCTAAATACATCCGCTCTGATATCTGATACATCAGCGTAAACAAGACAATTTTTTGCAGATCTTTTTTGCTTTTTAGCTCTTCTAGTTCTAGGGTAACTAGTGAATTTTCAATATTTAGACTACACTCTCCTTCGAAATATTGTCCGTACATACCATCTTTGGTGTAGCTGAATAACAAATGAGATAAACGCTGACAAATTGAATCGCTTTGCATCCCTAACCAATCGGTTACTGTCGTCACGCTAGCCTTGTTACCCGCTTTTGTCCAAGCCGCTTTCAAAGCTTTTTCTAACCATGCCATTTCTTCATCACTGACTAAGCTATTGGGTCTAGCCATCGCTCCAAATAATGGTTTTAGCATTTCTAATGATTGGTCAAAATGTGTAATAAAACTAAATGGATTAATACAAATCGCTTGGTCTGTTCTAAATTCAATAAACTCTCCGCCTAGAATTTTACAAGTCTTTTCATAAGAACGCCCCACATCGATGACCCAGACTCTACCGCCTGAGCTCACGAGTGAGACAATATATTCTTGAGTAAACGCGGATTTTCCACTACCCGATGTCGCAGCAATAGCCACATTATAATTTCCGCCTTGATTATCAAAAGGATTCCAAATAGCGACCTGTCCCCGTCTGCCGGGCAATAACAGGCTAGGCCTATTAGTGCCTTTCCACTCACCAATCAGTGGTAATAAATTAATGGTGGCAAAAGCATTGAGCGTTCTTAAGCGTCCGAATAATTTTAAATCTTCAAACATGCCTTCGCTCATCATCATGGGTAACATGGTCAACCACGATTGAAACTGCAAAAAAGATTGCTTACGCAATTTCCAACCAATGGACTTAAATAAATTTTTGACTTTTGTTTCTGCTTCGTTTGACTTATCTGGATTTGTGTATAAGACGATTTGATAGTAAACCTTCACGAGCCGATCTCCTTCTGATAATCGATCTCGCACAAACCCCCAATCTTTGTGCTCTTTATGGATGGTTGGTTTAAATTTAGCCAGCTGACTTTTTGCGGTTGAATCTTTACTGGTAAACTGCATTTGTGCACGGGTAGACGATTTTTCAGCGTCTTCGGGTCTGATATGAAAACTAATGATAAATGGACAAGGGATTTGATTGGCTGAATTATACAGTTGCCCTAATTGTTCATGCATATTTCCTAATGAAGCAGCACTTGGGAAATCTTTCACACTTAAACAGCGCACATCCCAATTTTCATCCTCAGAAGAAATCTTGATTTTATTTGGATAAACTTGGGTTTGATACTCAGGATCTGTTAACTGTATTGCTAAGGATTCTCGTTCATTCCAGTTCAGTTTTTCTGAATAAGGTGATGTTTTAGGATTGAGTAAATCATTCATCAATGTGATAAATTGATCGGCATCAACATGACGACTGTTAATTTGCACAGAAGAAAAAGAACTCATCATTTCTTCCCGTATACGCAATAATCGCTCTGTTTTTTCTGCTCTTTTTTTTGATTGAGACACCACCAGATAAAAACGAAAATCACGCAAAATAAATGGGCCTTCTGATGATAAGGTTTGCCAAATACCTTTTTTCAAAAAGTTCTCTCTTTTGTTCGCAAGCCAGGCATAAATATCACCTTGTTGTGCGCGTGCTTCTACAAAAGAGTCGATCAGTTCTCCCACTTTTGGCGACCCTAAAACCAAGAGCTGTAAATCAGTACCTGCGGGTAAAACATCCGTTAAAATATTGGATAAAATCTGTATCGTTTGTTCACTAGCACCTGTCAGCGGTGAATTTTCCAAGATAAAACCAATACTTTTTTTGTTGGAAAATAAGTGCATTTCTGGATCATAAGTTTCATAGGGTAACAAGGCGGACAGTGGGTATTGATCAAATAATTTAGCAAGCATGTGTGCCGGAGGAGATTTTTCGCTTGCACCAAAATTCACTTGTTCTCCAAACCATTTGGCTAATTTTTCAGATATTTGGGGGAAATTCTCAAACATATACTCGTTCTCATTGAATTTGTTAGGGGCATTTAAGGAAAAACTGTAACTATTCACCACCATACAAAGACTGGCATAAACGGTCAGATTTTAGTCAAGTCTGGTGTAAAAAATGGCCGAAAAAGCGCAGCATATATGTATAT
>JAURND010000042.1 GCA_030830425.1 Gammaproteobacteria bacterium | reverse complement strand
TCTGCAATTGCAGCCGGCGTAAATCCTAACTGAAGCTGTGTCTGTATTAATGTGCGCTCACTTAAAGTGATATGCGTGTATTTTTTTGTCATTCAAAATTCTCTCATAAAAGAATGTTGCACTTGGAGTTAGAGCGCGCTCTGTTAAATGATCAGTAATCCCCATCAACCTCTGGAGAGTCGGAAAAATAAGCTGTCTGATAGATTCATCCAAACTAAGAATAACAGCAGCAAATCCTGCTACCCTTTTTTAGTTTACCTAAAGGGGGGCGTTGGGGGTTACTAAAACCATGAAAATCATTCAAGCCATCTTGATATCGCTTTGTGTATTTTTCGCCCCATTGATATGGGCAAAAAATATTGGGGTCATTGGAGAAGTCTATCCGATTGCCGAGTTTGACTTGCTGGTATGGATGACATCAAAAGCAAAAGCACTGGTAGACAGTGGTCAATGGCAAAAAATCATGTCTCAGCGATTAGCGGAAATGAAACATTATGCAGAACGACCAAGCCCTGTAGAGGGATTGTCGGCAACCACGCAGAGGCGTAGCTGGTTTTATGAGCCATCGCTAGTCATGCCCAAAAATGCTTCAGACTCATCTGGTCATGTGTTGATCGCTGTAGGGACCAAGCTTAATCCATTAGATAAAATCAAGTTAGATAATGTGCTTATTTTTTATGATGGAGATAATCCAGGTCAAACGGATTGGGTAAAGCAAGAAATAATCGCATTCAAAGGACAGGTGAAATTGATTTTGGTTAATGGATCAGTCCCAGATCAACAACAAAAAACAGGTGAACGTGTTTATTTTGATCAGGCGGGCGCATTCGTAAAGCGCTTTGGTATTCAACATATACCGGCCATGGTTATACAAGAAGGCAACCAATTGAAAGTCACTGAGATAAAACCGTGAGTATCATCTGCTTTTTTATTTTTTCATTTTTTAATATTAGGCGGTTTTCTGCGGGTGTTTTTGTTTTATTTTTTTCGCTGAATATGGTTGCAGATCCGCTGCCTCCCTCGCCGTGTGATGGAAAAATAATTAATCCGTTTACTGATATTTGTTGGGATTGCGAGTTCCCCATTACCTTTGGCGCTACTGATGATCATGGCCCAAATTTGGCCCCGCCAGATACAGAAAATCCAAGTGAAGCAACTTGTGCTTGTGGCGATCCCCCGAATGTTCGCGTAGGTCTTTCTTTGGGATATTGGGAGCCGATGGAATTAGTAGATGTGACACGCAGTCCTGGCTGCATGGTAAGTTTTGGTGGTCATCAATCCCTGGATACATCGGGTCAAGGTGGTGCAATTGATGCGCATAGCACGATACAGAATAGCAGTTTTTTTCAAGTGCATAGTTATAATTTTCCGGCTATTAGATATGTTATGGGTGGGATATTGAAAGATTTTAATGATGCATCGCCGGAGTGTAGTCAAGGCGGCATAATGGCACAACCTAATTATGTGAGCGAGATTGATCCTGCTTGGAATGATTCGAAGCTTGCTGCTATTTGGTTTCCAGAAGCCTATTTATTGGCGAATGCAGAAGCACAGGCAGCTTGTGTTGAAGATGCTGTGGCAGCTGATGCCGGTTTGCCGCAAGATCTCACTTATTGGTGCGCAGGATCTCAAGGCATTATGTATCCATTTACGGGTAATGTGACCGAACACATTAGTGGTGTTCAAGGGTCTGTATTGATCGCAGAACGAGTGACGATGTATCTGCATCGTTGGCCAGCTTATCGCTCCTTTTGCATGATAAAAGACACCAGCCCCAATGATCTTTGTGCTGAAAGCTGCAATTTTAAGATGCCAAAATCTCGTTATCGTTATCAGATGCTCTATCCAGTAGCGACGACTAAAGAACATGGTTGTTTACCCTTTGGCAGGAGTACGATGCTATGGGAGCCTACATATAAAGAATTATTCCCGCCCATTGCAGAGCCAGATAAAATCAAGAAAAAAGCAGAATCCAATACGGAAAATTACGCCTATTTGATTTGGAGAAAAAGAAACTGCTGTGACTATTGAAATGGCGATAAAACAAATTGGTGTCATTCATAGCGCAATACTGGTTATGTGTGTTCTATTATTTATTCAGATAGCCAAAGCAGATTCTATGCAAGATGATCTGGCATTTGCCAAAACACAAACGGCAAAAATTCCCGCACAAATTTCTCCTTATCAATTGGAAATATCTCAACTGGCCCAGCACGCTTATCAAGCGCTTCAATCTCCGTCAGTACAAGCAGACTTACATCAAGCTATGTCTGGCTCATCACAGATGGTGACGAATCAACAGCAAGTTGAAAATCCTGAAATCGCCACAAAAGGGGATGTACTAATTTTTGTTTCTTTCAGTATGCCTGAAACAAGTTTAGAACAATGGGCGGATCAAGCCAGTCGAATACATGCGCCTTTAGTGATTCGTGGATTAGTCGATAATTCTTTTAAGGCCACTCAAACTCGCATTAAAGCCTTGATGCAAGATGATTCCGTTAAAAAAATAGGGGTTGTATTAGACCCCAGATTATTTACTGAATACCAAATTACACAAGTACCCGCGGTGCTTGTGCGTGATCGAAGTGTTATGTGTTTACCCACTCAAACTTGTCTGACGACTTATCCGTATGATGTGGTCTATGGTAATGTGGGTTTGGAGTCTGCGCTCACCGTTATCGCTGATCAAGAAGATGGCGCTGCTACAACGGTGGCCCAAAAAATACTGGCGACTTGGCAAAATATGAAATGAAACAGTCAGCGACATTTAAAAATCCTGCTCATCATGAGTATGAAAATTTTTTTTTACAGTACCTGTGTATCTGGATTGGTATTTTTTTTGTCACGGTTATGACGCCTGTAATGGCAGAAAATCTGGCAGAAACTTGGGTCGATCAGACATCCTATAGCACACACTCATTTTGGGATGAACATGCACAAGGATGGCATTGGTATCAAGATCCACCTGCCAATCTAGATGCAAAAACGATGATCAATGTAGATCCTGTTAAAATCATGGATGCGCTGCAAAAAGAAATTAAGGAAAAATTAGACAGAGCTGTGCTCAATCCTACACAAGAAAATATGCGAGATTACATTGCACTACAAAATAAAATCTCTGAAAACGCTTCTTATTTTAGCAACGTCTGGCGCGCCACGTTACTCAATTATCCTGAGTTAGATTATCAATTGACGCATCCTACAAATGCCATTGGTAAAGCAGTTTATGTGGGTGAACAAAGAGAATCTGAAGATCGCGCCATCCGTGAATGGGCAAAAAAAAATGGATTATTCTTTTTTTATCGCAGCTCTTGCCCTTATTGCCAACGCTTTTCGCCGATCCTTAAAAATTTTGTCAATCAGTATGGAATCACGGTTATTCCCATTACGACAGATGGGATCACATTGCCAGATTTTCCAAATTCAAAGGCAGACCAAGGGCAATCTCAGCGATTTCATATTACGGTAGAACCCTCACTATTTACTGTGAACCCCTACACGCACGCTATTGTGCCAGTTGCCTATGGATTGATGGCTGAAGATGAATTAAAACAGCGAATCATTACGATCATTCAACAGCCCGTCGCTAACACGGCGACAGATAAATCAGATTGACAATAAGCGTGAACTGATTTAAATGACGCGTTAAAACAAGAAAGCCTTTATTTTAAGCACTTTAAAGAGTGTCGGGAATTGCTGTTAAACAAGCAAAATACTAAAAAGATTCTCATTTTCAAGTGCGAGCATTATATACTGCTCGTACTTGAATGTGAGAATTTTAAGGTATCTGCTTTTTTGATGCGAGCAGTATAAACTGTTTGAATTTAAGGGGGCAGCAAAACACTGCCCCCTTAAAAAACCCCCTGGTTTTGTCTCATATTGAAGTGAGACGAGTATATAATGCTCGTACTTGAATGTGAGAATTTTAATGTATCTGCTTTTTTGATACGAGCAGTATAAACTGTTTGAATTTAAGGGGGCAGCAAAACACTGCCCCCTTAAAAAACCCCCT
>JAURND010000008.1 GCA_030830425.1 Gammaproteobacteria bacterium | reverse complement strand
TATTTTCAGCCCACAAAATGTATGGCCCTACAGGTGCAGGCGTGCTTTATGGTAAAGAAAAGTGGCTCAATCAAATGCCTCCCTATCAAGGAGGCGGCAGCATGATTCAAGAAGTCACCTTCGAAAAAACTACCTATGCCGACCTACCCTATAAGTTTGAAGCCGGTACTCAGAACATTGCAGGCGTGGTGGGGTTCGGTGCTGCAGTTGACTATCTCAATCAAATCACTTTAGCTAAAATTACGGCTCATGAACAAAGATTGCTAAAAATAGCCACAACAGAATTACAAACTGTACCAGACTTAAAAATCATTGGAAATACACGCGAAAAAGCAGCAGTCATTTCTTTTGTTATCACAGATATACATCCACATGATATAGGTACTGCATTAGACACTTATGGTATTGCCGTTAGAGTGGGTCATCATTGTGCAATGCCTTTGATGACGCGCTTTAATGTGCCTGCAGCGGTTCGCGTTTCATTTGCGATATACAATACCATAGCAGAAATTCAGATATTGGTAGCGGCATTGTTTAAAATAACGGCGCTATTTAAAACGCCCTAGCATTTTCCAACTGTCATTTTTAGCAGATAACATATCGACGATATACCGCTCTTACTTGAATGTACTGGTTTTTAAAACAATATGCTGAAAAAAAATCTATTGCGGTAAGAACGGTATAAATTGTTGGATTTAAGGGGGTAGCATGGATCCCGACCTTCGTCGGCACGCTTCGCCAAAAAAAACCTGGTTTTGTCTCACTTTCACGAAAAACGAGTATATACTGCTCGTACTTGAATGTGAGAATTTTAATGTGTCTGCTTTTTTGATACGAGCAGTATAAACTGTTTGAATTTAAGGGGGCAGCAAAACACTTCCCCCTTAAAAAACCCCCTGATTTTGTCTCACTTTCAGAGAGAACGAGTATAGATATGTCAGCACTTCACCAATTATACCAAGACATGATTATTGACCATGGCAGAAAGCCTAGAAATTTTCACGTCACTGAAAATGCTAATCATGTATTAGAAGGTTTTAATCCTTTATGTGGAGACCGACTCACTGTTTATATCATCCAAAAAGAAAATCTCATTCAAGAGATCAGTTTTCAAGGCAGTGGTTGCGCCATTTCTATGGCATCTGCTTCTCTAATGACTGAAGCGATCAAAGGAAAAACGGTGCAAGAGGCAAAAAAAATATTCGAGCAATTTCGCGGCGCAGTGATGGGAAATAACACTGGAGCATCCCCAGATTCACTGGGCAAACTGAGTGTATTGCTCGGCGTTTCTGAATTTCCATCTAGAATTAAATGCGCGATATTGGCTTGGCATACCTTGATAAATGCATTAAAAAATGGAGCCAATACAGTGAGCACTGAAGATGGAAAATAATAGACTAAATACAGCAATGATGACCTGTCCGATTACGATGACAGAAAGTGCTCGGGCACATATTCAAAAATTTATAAATGCTGCCAAAAAACCAGTGACGTTTAGATTGGCGGTTAAGAAATCAGGTTGTTCTGGCTATGCTTATTTGGTCGATATTGCTGAGGAACCACAAAAAAATGATTTATCTTTTGAGGAAAATGGTATCCCTATATGGATCGATAAAGACAGTATTCCATTTTTAAAAGGGACGGTGATCGATCTGATTGAAAAAGCATCCTATCAAAAACAATTATCTTTTAATAATCCCAATGTTGAAGATGCTTGTGGTTGTGGAGAAAGCTTTACAATAAAAATCCCCGCAGCAAGCTAACGGGGTATCCAAAGTATAAAGGTAACTATTCACCACCATACAAAGACTGGCATAAACGGTCAAATTTTAGTCAAGTCTGGTGTAAAAAATGGCCGAAAAAGCGCAGCATATATGCATATGTGAGCATTTTAAGGGAATTTTTTCCGCCAAAATTGGCAAAGTATGCCCGTTTGCTAATTATGCTGAATGGTTACGTATAAAGCTTAATAATGCTAATGAGTATGACCGATGACAAATGACCTCCCCATTATTGTTTTATCTCGAGACGTAGAGGCTTTTTTAATCCCTTCAGGTGCACATATTTATCTGCACAAAGACACTGAGGTTACGATTACGCAAGCGTTAGGTAGCAGCTATACCGTCAATATATATGGCAATTTAGCGCGCATTGATGGTAAAGATGCAGACGTGTTAGGCAAAGAGCCTATCGCCCCACCCCCTAAAACCTTGCCTGAAGGCATGACGCTCAGTGAGCTGGTTTGGGATGAACTAAAAACCTGTTATGACCCAGAAATTCCCGTTAACATCGTAGATTTGGGGCTTATCTATCATGCTGATGCCATTACAATGGCCGAAGAAAAATACAAGATTGAAATCACCATGACATTGACAGCGCCTGGTTGCGGCATGGGCCCTATTTTAACCGAAGACATTAAACGTAAAATGCTGTCTTTGCCTCATGTCATTGATGCAAATATCGAACTGGTTTTTGATCCCCCTTGGGATCGCAGCATGATGTCCGATGCTGCTAAGCTGCAGTTGGGTATGCTATAAGAGGCTCACAAAACTTCGCAAAAAAATAATAAAAAGTTTTTTACAGCAATTCCCGCTGCCCTTTAGAGAGCGACTGAAATTGATGCCTAGTTACTCATAGGGGTTGCCATAACCCAGTTGTTTCAAAATCAAAATTTCTAGTTTTTCCATCACGACCGCATCTGTTTTTTTCTCATGGTCATAACCCAACAAATGCAAGATACCATGTATCGTTAAATGTGCCCAATGCATGTCGAGTGGTTTGTTTTGTACGGCTGCTTCTTGAAGGACTAATGGCACACAGATTAACAAATCGCCTAAATAATAAGTTTCTATCTCAAGGGTATTTTCAGCACAGAAAGAAAGAATATTTGTAGGGCCTGATTTATGCCGATACTGCTGATTGAGTTGAGCGCTTTCAGATTCATCAACTAAACGAATCGTGATTTCTATCGCAGGGCGTATCGTATCAAAAGAAGCGGCTTGTAAGGCTGTTTTAACCCAAAGCTGAAATTTTTTTCGTAAGGGTATTGCTTCAGGATGTGCTGTTTTTTTTTGCACATATAGCTGAATTTTTTTAGGCTTATCGCTTTTTTTCAGTTTTTTCATACGCTTGTATGATTAATTGTACGAGTGGATGACGAACCACATCCTGCGCCTGAAAAAAGGTAAAATGGATCTCCTCTATATCACACAAGACTTCAATGGCATGACGCAATCCAGAGTGCTCGCTTTTAGGTAAATCAATCTGCGTAATGTCTCCTGTAATGACTGCTCTTGATCCAAATCCCATTCGCGTTAGAAACATTTTCAT
>JAURND010000041.1 GCA_030830425.1 Gammaproteobacteria bacterium | reverse complement strand
TATATGCTGCGCTTTTTCGGCCATTTTTTACACCAGACTTGACTAAAATCTGACCGTTTATGCCAGTTTTTGTATGGTGGTGAATAGTTACAAAAACATAAGCTTTGTTTCAATTATCATTTAGCCGTTTCTCTTATCCCATCTTCGGTACTTTACCCCCCTTAAATTCAAACAGATGATACTGCGGCGTTATCGTGCCCCCTTTTGTCTTGCGAGGATGCAAAAAATCAGCATCTTTAAGGTAAGATAGGTATAAACTGTGTCTGCATCGGGATAATAGACTGACCATGTCCATGGATAAACTGTGTCACACTCAAGGGTTTTCCACCGGGTAATTGCACAGTCAATAAACGTAATATCCCATCTCCAGTACAGACATCTACGGCATCACGATGCACTGCAATCACGGTGCCTGGTTTTATGTTCGCTGAGCCAGCCTCACTTAAAGCCCTTGCCTGCCAAATGCGCAAAGATTGTTGATGCCAAGTTGTCCATGCAACGGGCCAAGGATTAAACGCGCGAATTTTTCTTTCCAAGATAATTGCTGATTGATGCCAATCGATTTGCGCTTCTGATTTTTCAATTTTAGCAGCATAAGTTGCTTGTGCATCATTTTGAGGAACAGCGTGATGCTGACCTGCCTCTAGCTGATCAAGTGTGTTTAACAATGCGATGACACTCATTGATGCCAATACATCATGCAAGCTTTGAGTGGTTTCATCGGGCTGCATGAGGTAAGCGGTTTGTGTCCAAATCGGTCCTGTGTCTAAACCGGCATCCAGTTGCATGATCGTGACGCCAGTTTCCAGGTCGCCAGCTTCAATAGGGCGCGGAATCGGCGCGGCACCTCTCCAACGCGGCAATAAAGAAGGATGAATGTTAATGCAGCCATAACGAGGCATGTCTAGCACCTTTTGAGGCAGCAATAATCCATAAGCGGCAACGATCATGACATCTGCCTGTAGATTTTTTAAGGTTTGTTGTGCATCTGGATCTTTCAAAGAAGCGGGTTGAAAAATCGGAATTTGATGTGCGAGCGCAACTTGTTTGATAGGGCTGGGGGTTAATTTTAGCCCTCGGCCTGCCGGACGATCAGGCGGCGTATATACCGCGATGACCTGATGCTTAGTATGAATTAACGCGTCTAATGACGGCACTGCAAATGCCGAAGTGCCTGCAAAAATAATATTCAAGGGATCACCTATATTTGAAACAAAACCGAGGATTGCGCGAAGTGCTAGCACTATACTCATTCCACTTCAAGATGCTGGTTTTTGCATCTCTGAAGTGAGACAAAACCAGGGGGTTTTTTAAGGGGGAAGTGTTCTGCTGCCCCCTTAAATTCAACCGATTATACCGCTCTTACCCCAATAGAATTCTTTTCAGCATATGGTTTTAAAAACCAGTACCTTCAAGTAAGAGCGGTATATAGCGCTATGGTACTGCACTGAGCTATGTTATCATTTTCAGCGAGAGTTAGCTGGACAGTCGCTGTGACTGAAAAGTATACAGAGGAAAGTCCGGGCTCCGGCGGGCAGAGTGCCAGGTAACGCCTGGGAAGCGCGAGCTTACGGAAAGTGCAACAGAAAAGATACCGCCTCAAGATTGACTTTTCAATGGTAAATCTGAGGTAAGGGTGAAATGGTGCGGTAAAAGCGCACCGCATTCATGGTAACATGGATGGCATGGCAAACCCCACTAGGAGCAAGACCAAATAGGAGTTCACATGCTGCGTGAGTAGCATAAAGTGTAGCCCCCACTGAACTCGGGTAGGTTGCTTGAGGCATGCGGCGACGCATGTCCTAGAAAGATGATTGTCCAAGACAGAACCCGGCTTATAGGCTGACTCTCACGCTAATACTGATCAGGATAAAAATATGAGCATCATGGATTTCTTGTTTTTTCGCCGGATGTTATTTCCTTTACTCGTTCAGCTCATATTCTGGCTTACGATGATTATCTGCGTGTTTTTTGGTATCTATAATTTATGTCATCAAAATATCAAATTAGGCTTTACACTTCTTATTTTTGGTCCTTTGCTTGTTCGTATTTCTTGTGAATATTTAATCGTATTGTTTCGCATCAATGATACGCTCACAGATATCAATAATCGCTTATCTAAAAAACCATTTGAACTGATTTAATGTCAGCTATGTCGAAAAAATTATCAAAGAATCACTTACAAAAACCCAATTATCGATTAGAAGAAGAATATTTTCTGATCAAACGAGAAAACTTTTTGTCGGGGTTATTGCACGCATTACGTATTTTTTACGAATACATGCGTGGATTTTATGTGTTTAGAAATGTCAAAAATTGCATTACTGTTTTTGGTTCAGCGCGGTTTCCCTCCCATCATCACTATTATCGTATGGCGCGTTTAGTGGGTAGAATGCTAGCCAAAGAGGGATTTACAGTGATGACCGGCGGCGGTCCTGGCATTATGGAAGCCGCTAATCGTGGCGCCCAAGAAGAACAAGGGGTTTCCATTAGCTGTAATATTGAACTGCCGAACCCTGGTCTTGAATATCCAAATCCCTATGTAGAGCGAAAAATTTCTATGCATTACTTTTTTGTACGTAAAGTGATGCTCACCAAATATTCACTCGCTTTTATCGTGATGCCTGGCGGACTGGGTACGATGGATGAATTATTTGAAGTGACCACCCTGATACAAACCGAAAAATTAAAAGACTTTCCGGTGATTTTAATGGGTGTTGATTTTTGGCAGCCGCTATTGGGTTTTATGAAAGATACTTTGCTCAAACAAAGCACGATTTTCGCATCAGACCTAGACCGATTATTGGTCACGGATTCTCCTGAAGCGGCTGTAACCCATATTCGCAAATATTTACGTAACCCTAATCATCAGCAGGAAATACTCGATCCTACGTAAGCTAAGTGCTTGGCAACTGCGCCACGATTTTCTGCGACCACTTTTTTGCCTGCTGCGCCCATTTGTTTACGATAAGCGGTATCATCTAACAATTTAGCCCATATATCTTTGAGCTGAACTTCATCAATCACCATGACTGCAGCAGCTGCATCTTGAAACTGTTTGAAAATTTGCGCGAAATTAAACACGTGAGTACCTGTTACTACCGGTAAGCTTAAAGCCGCCGGTTCTAATGGGTTATGCCCGCCTATGGGGCATAAACTGCCACCTACAAACGCAAGATCAGCCATCGCATAGTATAAAAATAATTCTCCCATAGTATCGCCTAAGAAAATCTGAGTTTGCTGTGAGCAAATTTGATTTTGTGTGCGACGAATAACGCGATAACCTTTTTGTTCACATTGCTGAAGCACTATGTTTGTTCTTTCAGCATGTCTGGGCACTAAAATCAACAGCGTGTGAGGATGTGTTTTAAGCAGCCTATCGAAGGCGCTGAGTATGATTTCTTCTTCGCCAAGATGTGTGCTGGCGGCAATAATTGTCTGGCGGTGTTTTTCTGCAACAGGTGCAATGAATTTATCTCGCCATGCTCGCCCTTTTTGGATAAGCGCTAAAGGAATAGGGACATCAAATTTCACATTCCCCATCACCTGTATTTGAGTGGGGTTGGCACCTATCTGTATAAAACGATCTGCATCTGCCTGGGTTTGTGCTGCAATGCAACTAACATGCGCTAACATAGGGCGAGTCAATTCGATCATCTTTGAATAGGACCGCATCGAAGATTCAGACAAGCGTGCGTTTGCCAATAAAATAGGGATGTGACGCTTGGCTGTATAGTGAAATAGATTTGGCCACAACTCCGTTTCCATCACAATCGCATAAATGGGTTTTGCGCGATCTAAAAAACGATTAATCGCAAAAGCAGTATCATAAGGCGAATAGTAATGGCATATTTTTTCGCCCACTAACTGACGAGCCATTAGCGAACCTGATAGGGTTGTGGTGGTGATGACAATGGTGAGATCTGGATATTGTTGACGCAAAGCTGAAATCAGTGGTTTTGCCGCAATCATTTCGCCCATGGATACAGCGTGTAACCACAGTGAATGACTCGCAGATACAGTTGGTATGTATCCTAGGCGTTCTGACCAGCGTAACCGATACTCAGGATTTTTTCTGCCCTTCCACCAAAGACGAACAAAGAGAAAAGGCAGAGCCAAGAAAAATAAAGCAGAATATAAATGGCGCATGTAATGTGTATATCGCTCGTGTTTGTTAAAGTACAGGCCCTAAAAAAGCCCTATCTGATGCCACATTTCGCACGATTCGCGTTTTTACGCACAATGTTCACAATAAACCCTTTGTTTTAGTTTCTGCAGAGGGTAGTGAGAATTGCTGTGGTTTTTTTAATGTCACTTCAACGTCAATTTCAGTTTCAGCCCTCATATCACATATCATGAAACCTAAAACTTTAATATTAATCGATGGTTCGTCTTATTTATACCGGGCCTTTCATGCGTTGCCGCCATTGACCAATGCAGCAGGAGAACCGACGGGCGCAGTGTATGGTGTGCTCAATATGATTCGTAAATTAATCGCCACCTATCATCCTGAGTATATCGCGGTTGTGTTTGACCCTAGGGGGAAAACAGAGCGACATGAAGTTTATCCTGCCTATAAAGCACATCGCCCACCTACACCTGATGCATTAATTGCTCAAGTGCCACCTTTGTTTGCAATTATTCGCGCGATGGGATTACCGCTGATTCAAGTCGATGGTGTTGAAGCGGATGATGTCATTGCAACGCTTGCTACTCAAGCATTATACCATCATATCAATACGATTATTTCTACGGGTGATAAAGACATGGCGCAGCTGGTCAATGGGCATATTACATTGATCAATACCATGACGAATACTCGATTAGACAGAGAAGGTGTGATTAAAAAATATGGAGTTCCACCAGAAAAAATTATTGATTATCTCGCATTAATGGGCGACGCTTCAGACAATATTCCAGGCGTTGAAAAAGTCGGTCCAAAAACAGCTGTCAAGTGGTTAACTGATTATGGTTCGTTAGATGACATCATTGCGCAAGCATCGAATATATCGGGAAAAATAGGAGAAAATTTACGCGTATCGTTAGAAAAATTATCATTGGCCAAACAGTTGGTGACCTTAAGGCGCGATGTAGCCCTGCCCTGCACAGTCGAAGATTTATCAGTAAAAACGCCAGATCAAACGACATTACGAGACTGGTATTTACGGTTGGAATTTAAACAGTGGCTGAAAGATGTTTTGCCCGATGATGCCCGTACACCTTCTTCGAAATCGGAATACCAAACGATTTTAACCCAACGCGATTTTGAAGCGTATTTTGTGAAGTTAAATGCGGCGAGTCAATTTGCCTTTGATACAGAAACCACGAGCTTAAATACATTAGTCGCTAGACTAGTCGGACTCTCTTTTTCAATAGAACCCGATCATGCGGTTTATATTCCCTTGGCGCACGATTATTTAGGTGCACCAGAACAGTTATCGCTCACTTGGGTGCTGGAAAAAATTAAGCCATTATTACAGGATCAAACGAAAACGCTGATTGGTCAAAATATTAAATATGATGCGGCAATATTGGCGAATTATGATATGGCGATTCATGCAAAACTGATGGATACCATGCTGGAATCTTATGTGTTAAACAGTGCGTCAAATCGACATGATTTAGACAGTTTGGCACTCAAACATTTAGGAAAACAAACTATCACGTTTGAGAAAATTGCAGGAAAAGGCGTAAAACAGTTGGCATTTAATGAAATTCCGATTGATGTTGCAGCACCCTATGCAGCGGAAGATGCAGATATGGCATGGCAACTACATCAACAATTGTGGTCTCAAATTAGCGAATATCCCGATGTAAAACGAATATTCTTAGACATTGAAATGCCTTTGATACCTGTATTGTTGCGCATGGAACGTTTTGGTGTGCGTATTGATCCAGATTTGTTGGCCCGACAAAGTCAAGAAATCACAGCACGGTTGAGCATTTTAGAAGCACAAGCTCATCAGGCAGCGGGGACGGTGTTTAACTTAGCATCGCCCAAACAACTCCAAAATATTTTATATACGACACTTCAATTGCCGATATTAGAAAAAACACCAGGTGGCGCGCCATCCACTGCGGAATCTGTATTGCAAGAATTGGCGTTGAATTATCCATTACCTAAAATTATTTTAGAGCATCGCAGTTTAAGCAAATTAAAATCAACCTACACCGACAGTTTGCCCAAACAGATTCATGTAAAAACAGGACGCATACACACTTCTTATAATCAGGCGGTGACTTCAACGGGACGATTATCATCGACGAATCCAAACTTGCAGAATATTCCTATTCGACACGAGCAAGGCAGAAAAATTCGTCAAGCATTCATTGCTTTACCAGGATACAAAATCATTTCAGCAGACTATTCTCAAATCGAATTACGCATCATGGCGCATTTATCGCAAGATCTTAATTTGTGCAAAGCATTTGAGCAAGGCCATGATATTCATGCTGCCACTGCAGCTGAAGTATTTAATCTGTCATTAGATGCAGTGAGTTCAGAGCAGCGTCGTCATGCCAAAGCGATTAATTTTGGCTTGATTTATGGGATGTCTGCTTTTGGTTTAGCCAAACAATTAGGTATCACCCATGAATTGGCGCAAGCCTATATCCAACAATATTTTTCGCGTTATCCGGGCGTACAACAATATATGGAAAACACACGGGAGCTAGCCCGAAAACAAGGTTATGTCTCCACGCTTTTAGGTCGAAGGCTGTATGTGTCCGATATCAATAGTGCTCAAATGCAGCGGCGCAAAGCAGCAGAGCGCGCAGCCATTAATGCGCCCATGCAAGGCACTGCTGCAGATATGATTAAGTTGGCCATGATTCAACTTGATGCTTGGCTGCAGGCGCAACAAGCGCAACAGCGATTTATGAATACACACATGATTATGCAAGTACACGATGAACTCGTTTTTGAGACGGCTGAAGAAGAAGCCGATGCGGTCATCCCGTTTATTCGAGATTATATGACGCAGGTGATGCCCCTCTTAGTACCGTTAGCAGTCAATATCAGCATGGGCAATAATTGGGATGAAGCGCATTGATAGGGTGGCGCTCAGCAGTTCTTGCCAAGAACGCGGAAATTGCCGCCAGACCCTTGACTTAACTCGGCAAAATGCATAGCCTATGGATGTGCGTTGTCTAGACTCGCACCCCCCTCATTCAAACCCAGTTTAAAGGACGTTAACCGTGAAATTATCTAAATTGCTACCCCTTTCTTTCGCAGCCATGGTTTCATTGGCTAGCCAAAACGTGATCGCAGATACAGCGCCTGCATCTGCGACCCCCCCAAAAAATACAGCAGATTCACTGAGCGATAATCAAGTTAATCAAGTCAAAGGTGTGGTACATGATTATCTGGTTACCAACCCTCAAGTGCTGGTTGAAGCATCTCAATCCTTGCAAAAACAAGAAATGGATAAAATCGCAGACAAAGCAAAAGCAGCTATTGCGGCCAATGCTGATGGTCTATTTGGAAATATCGCGAGCCCTGTGGTTGGTAATGCCAACGGCGATGTGACGTTAATCGAATTTTTTGATTACCAATGCCCACATTGCAAAGAAATGAAACCAATCATGGATAAAGTTGTGGCAGATAATGCGAATTTACGCGTGGTCTATAAACAGTTACCTATTTTTGGTCAAACCTCCCATGATGCTGCAGCGATTGCATTGGCTGCGATGAAACAAGGGGCAGATAAGTTTCTGAAGCTACATAATGCGTTATTAGCCGCTCAAGGTCCGCTTAATAAAGACAAAACATTGGCCATTGCCAAATCATTGGGTTTAGATACCATAAAGCTGGTTAAAGATATGGTAGATCCTACGATACAAAAACAAATTGATGATAACTTACAGTTGGCGCAGTCATTAAACTTGATCGGTACACCAACATTTATTATCGCTAAATGGAAAGTGGATGATAAAAAGAATGATGTGAAAAATGCTGTCTTTATGCCAGGGATGCCAACCGCTGATGAATTAAAAGCCAAAATAGTAGAAGCTGGAAAATAATCAACGTAACTATTCACCACCATACAAAGACTAGCATAAACGGTCAGATTTTAGTCAAGTCTGGTGTAAAAAATGGCCGAAAAAGCGCAGCATATATGTATATACTGCTCGTACTTGAAAGTGAGAATCTTGATGTGTCTGCTTTTTTGATACGAGCAGTATAATCTGTTTGAATTTAAGGGGGCAGCAAAACACTTCCCCCTTAAAAAACCCCCTGGTTTTGTCTCACTTTCAGGGAGAACGAGTATAGATTCCCGCCTTCGCGGGAACGACAATTCCATATTTTTGCGCATTACCCTAAAATAGGTATTGTTAACAACTAGCGACAAAAACTCCTGAACCGAGCATCAGCAGTTTCTGTGCCTGCTCTGCCAATTCAATTTACTACGCAACGTTTCAAAATAATCATAGGTTTGCGGATGAATTAATTTTAAGGGGCTCGCATGTTTTTGTAGGATTAATCTGTCAGACCTTTCAATAGACATGCATTTTTGACCATCCCCACTGATGAATGGGATGATGTCGTTATGAGAGGTGATGTGAATGGTCAAATGTGCATTTGCATCTATGACCAATGGTCGATTCGTCAGTGTATGCGGAAACATGGGCACTAAAACAATCGCATTCAATGAGGGCTCTACAATAGGGCCACCACCTGATAAGGCATAAGCAGTAGAGCCCGTAGGCGTAGCAATAATTAAACCATCTGCCCGCAAATCACAGACAAAGCGCTTGTTCACCATCACTTCAAATTCAATCATATGGGCAATGCTGTCTGGTGACAAGACAATTTCATTCACCGCATCAATGCTTGCGATCACATGATCTTCACGATACACATGACATTGCAATAAAAAACGATTTTCAGCTTGATATTCGCCATTTAAAACCGCTTCAATCGTTGCCAATTCATGCGGGTAGATATCGGTGAGAAATCCCAAACGCCCTCGATTAACACCCAGTACTGGCAAAGATTGTGCCACTGCAATTTTTGCTGCCTGCAATAAGCTGCCATCTCCACCCACGACGATTAATAAATCACAATGTTGCGCCAGCATTTCAATAGAGACGCTGTTGATTTTGAAAGGTAAACGACTGGCTGTTTCATGATCATAAACAACCGGGCAATTTCGCAATGTTAGAAATTCATGCAACGCAATTAACGTTTCTTGAATAGGATCACGATCGTGTCGCCCCATCAGCGCAATGCGCTTAAAGGATGGATTTTTTTTTATCATCTCAAGGCTCCAGCAATTCCCGCTACCCTTTAAAGATGCTAAAATAAAGAGTTTCTTGTGAAAGTTGTTGCATTGGCGCATTAAAAGCTAGACAGAAAATTCCGGATTTTTGACCGGAATTGCTGTCAAGTCGCCTAGTGGCAATGATTTTGTTTCAACAGGCAGCATGATAAATGTTATCATGACGTACTGATAGTACGTTATCAAAAAAACAGCAATCCTCACTACCCTTTAAAAATCTAAAGCAAAGGGTTTCTGATGAAAGCTGTTCATAGAAACGCGCAGCGTCCCGGCGAAAACCAGGATCCATTCTACCCCTCATTCACCCTGCGAGCTCTTTCTTTCACCAGGTGAGAAGGGGGAAATAAGCGACGCGTTAAAATAAGCAAGCAATTCCGCTTTTTGAGCCGGAATTGCTGTAAAAATCCGGGAAACCCAACATGAATACACGTACATTTTTAATACCGTTAGCCTTTGCTATTTGCTTATCCGCATGCGTACCAATTGTGCTGGTTGCTGCAGGCGCTACGGTGGGGGGCGCGATTGTTTACGACAAACGC
>JAURND010000040.1 GCA_030830425.1 Gammaproteobacteria bacterium | reverse complement strand
TCTCACTTCAATGTGAGACAAAACCAGGGAGTTTTTTAAGGGGGAAGTATGCTTCTGCCCCCTTAAATTCAACAGGTTATACCGATCTTACCCCAATCGCATTTTTTTCAGCATATTGTTTTAAAAACCAGTACCTTCAAGTAAGAGCGGTATAAAAGAGACAGCAATTCCTGCTGCCTTTTAGAGAGCCTAAAACAAAGGGTTTCTTGTGAAAGTTGTTCGTAGTAAATAGGCCCATTGCTGATAACCGCATGGGGGATTGCAAAGGGGGAGAGCGAGCCTCTTCCTCTTTGCCGCGAGCGTGGACTTGTCCAAGCGACGCGTTAAAATAAGGCAGCAATTCCGCATTTTGAGCGGGAATTGCTGTAAAAGAGATTAAACCTATGTGGGAAACCGTTATCGGACTTGAGGTCCATGTGCAATTAGCAACAAAGTCTAAAATTTTTTCAGGAAGCCACACGGCATTTGGGGCTGAACCCAATACGCAAGCCTGCATCATTGATCTAGGTTTTCCTGGCGTTTTACCCGTATTGAATAAAGAAGCAGTGGCGATGGCAATTAGATTTGCATTGAGCGTGAATGCAGATATTCCGCCATATTCCGTTTTTGCTCGCAAGAATTATTTCTATCCTGATTTACCCAAAGGCTATCAAATCAGCCAATTCACGCTACCAATTGTGGGGAATGGGCAGTTGAAGATTTTTCTAGAAGATGGACAAGAAAAAAATATTCGCATTACACGAGCGCATTTAGAAGAAGATGCCGGAAAATCGATGCATGAAGGATTGGAAGGGTTATCCGGTATCGATTTAAATCGTGCAGGGACGCCCTTATTAGAAGTGGTTTCAGAGCCTGATATGCGATCTGCAAAAGAAGCGGTTGCGTATTTAAAAACTTTACACGCATTAGTGCGATATCTAGAGATTTGTGATGGCAATATGCAAGAAGGTTCTTTTCGTTGCGATGCTAATGTATCTATACGTCGAATGGGTGACCCTCAATTAGGAACGAGAACTGAAATTAAAAATGTGAACTCATTTCGTTTTGTTGAAAAAGCCATTCAATACGAAGTGCAGCGCCAAATTGGCATCTTAGAAAATGGTGGAAAAATACGCCAAGAAACACGATTATATGATGCAGATAAAAATGAAACGCGAGCCATGCGATCTAAAGAAGAAGCCAATGATTACAGATATTTTACGGATCCGGATTTATTACCCCTACATGTCTCGCCTGAATTCATTGCATCTATAGCCGAAAAAATGCCTGAATTGCCGCATCAGAAAAAAGAACGATTTATCGCTCAATATGGGGTAACGGCTTATGATGCCAATATTTTAGCCAGTGAACGCGCATTGGCTGATTATTTCGAAGCAGTGATTGCAGTCACGTTCAAAGAAACCTCGGCGGATTTAATAACAGTACGCCTGATTGTTAACTGGATTGTCGGAGATTTACTGGCCGCTTTAAATAAATCAAATCTGGATGTGACGCACTCGCCAGTTTCCCCCAAACAATTAGCAGCGCTGATACAGCGTATCGTTGATAATACGATTTCTGGCAAAATTGCTAAAACTGTTTTTGAAGCTATTTGGCATCAAGAAGGCGAGGTGGATCAAGTCATTGAGACAAAAGGGTTAACGCAGATTGTTGATGATACTGCGATTGAAACTTGTATTGATACGATTATTGCTGAAAATACTACACAGGTTTTAGCATATCGTGCAGGTAAAGAAGCGTTGTTTGGTTTTTTTGTGGGTCAAGTAATGAAAGCAACTCAGGGAAAAGCAAATCCCAAATTGGTCAATGAGTGGTTAAAGAAAAAACTAGCGCAGAAATAAAAATCCCACAGCAAGCTCATGGGGTATGAAAAAGCGGATAAGCATGTCAAATTTAAATGATTCTTCAGAAAAAACGGATTATGCCACAGTCATTGGTTTTGATTTTGGGATGAAATATATTGGGGTAGCTGTTGGTCAAACAGTGACTTGTACGGCTACACCATTAGATACCATTAGCGCAGAACAAGGCGTACCTGATTGGGAAAAAGTTACGGCACTGTTCAACTGTTGGCGTCCTAATTTAATCATGGTAGGCATGCCTTTCTCGTTAGATGGATCTGAGCAATGCATGACAAATTTGGTACATCGTTTTGTGGGCGAACTGACAGATCGTTATCATATTCCTATCGAAACAGTGGATGAACGTTTTACTACACAAGAAGCTCGGCAATATTTATTTGAGCGAGGTGGTTTCCGCGCCTTAAAAAAATCGAGTGTTGATGGATTATCCGCAAAAATTATTGTTGAGAGTGGATTTAAAAAATTAGGATACACAATAGCGCCATGAGCCAAACATCATCAACTAAACGCTCTCATTTTTTATCGACAAAACATTTAGAAGTTTCGCAGATTATTTCGTTGATCAATCAAGCGAAATACTATGCGGATCCTAACACCGCTACATTATTATCGACCTCATCGCCCCTAAAAAATAAAATTGTCGCTAATTTATTTTTTGAAAATAGCACTCGCACGCGCTGTTCATTTGAAATCGGTGCTCAAAAATTGGGTGCCTATGTGCTACATTTTAATGCAGACACCGCTTCTACTCAAAAAGGTGAGACTTTATTAGACACAGCGCAAAATCTGATTTCAATGGGGGTGGATTTATTGGTGATACGCCATCCTGAAGCAGGTATGCCTGCTTGGTTAGCCCAAAGAATTAAAGTGCCTGTGATCAATGCCGGAGATGGTGGTAATGAGCATCCCACCCAGGCAATGTTAGATATATTGACTATTTTGCAACATAAGCCAAATATTGCCGAACTGACAGTATCCATCATTGGCGATATTCTTCATTCTAGAGTAGCCAGATCCATGTATTTTCTTTTGCAAAAGTTAGGCGTCAAAGAAATTCGTTTGATTGGACCTCAGACATTTTTGCCCAAGAATGTCACAGAATTTCCGCAAGCGATTTGTCATCATCATTTGATGACAGGAATAGAAAATGCAGATGTGGTGATGACATTGCGCGTTCAACGCGAGCGTTTGAATCAACAGGAAGCACAGTTTGATCTAAACGATTATATACAGACATACCAATTAACAGCAAATCGCTTAAGACATGCAAAACCAGACGCAATTGTGATGCATCCTGGCCCGATGAATCGAGGAGTAGAGATTGCTTCTGCAGTTGCCGATGGTGCTCAGTCGGTCATTTTAGAACAACCCAGATGGGGTGTTGCGATGCGAATGGCAATCATGTCTGAACGCTTTAGACGTCCAGTGGCATAATCAGAAATAAGTTATTGCTATCTCCCAGCTCTTCTACAAACATTCGATTATTAGAATCAACAAAAGTCAGCTGTACGTTTTCGCCAGATATTGAATTGAGGACATCTAATAAATAAGAAACATTGAAAGCGATATCGAGTTCTTTGTCTGCGTAATCAATCGCTAAGATTTCCTCTGCTTCTTCTTGTTCTGGATTATTCGCTAAAATATGCATAAATCCGGGGAGCAATTTTAGGCGAATTGTTCTGAATTTTTCATTAGATAGAATCGCAGCGCGCATCAAAGCATCTTTTAAAATTTCTTTATTCAACGTAATGACACTTCCTTTTTCTTTGGGCAAAATGCGCGCGTAATCTGGAAAACGGCCATCAATTAAGCGAGAAGTGAAGGTGAATGAGTCATCATGAATACGCAAATAATTTTCCCCTACCGCTAAAGTTAATGGTGAGTCCTCTTGCTTGAGTAAACGTAACAACTCTAATGCGGCTTTACGTGGCAGGATGATCTGTGCAGTTTTATTGCTGATGGGCGTCGTTTGATAACTCATTGCAAATCGGTGACCATCTGCAGATACAGCATAGATCCCATCGTTTTTAATATCCAGAAGCATCCCATTGAGATAGTGACGTACGTCTTGTTGCGCCATTGAAAAATGACAGGCTTGCAATAAACCCAGTAATTCTTTTTGAGAAACGGATAAAGTTAACAGTGGCGTTGCTACTTCGAATTTTGGAAAGCTGGCAACAGGCAAGGTGGTTAGTATAAAACGGCTCTGTCCAGATCGTATAACCAGTCGTTCTTTATCTTGCTCCAAAGTTACGTTGGCATTTTGAGGCAGTGTGCGAAAAATATCGAGTAACTTTCGACCAGATACCGTGAGTTGCACGGAATTTTTGCCCAGCTCAGCGGTATAATGAGAGATCAACTCAATTTCCATATCAGTTGCAGTCACTGATAACTGGTTGTCATGAATGCTTAATAGTACGTTCGCTAAAATGGGTAACATCTGGCGGCGTTCAACGACACCGATCACCATTTGTAGTGGTTCTAATAACGTTTCGCGTTCAATTGATAGTTTCATGATTTTTGCTTCTGGGGCTTGGCGGGAATGGGATCCATGCTGCCCCCTTAAATTCAAACAGTTTA
>JAURND010000039.1 GCA_030830425.1 Gammaproteobacteria bacterium | reverse complement strand
GGGACATGGATCCCGACCTTCGTCGGGACGCTTCGCGAAAACCCCCTGGTTTTGTCTCAAATATTTGTTTATCAATTAGCAGTATGTTTATAAATATAATCCAATAATCCTTGCGTAGAGACATCTTGATGCGGGGTTGTTGTATGATTTTTTAGGCATGCTAGTAGTTCTTTTGCAATGTCTTTTCCTAATTCTACGCCCCACTGATCAAAACTATTGATGTTCCATAATACGCCTTGTACAAAGGTTTTGTGTTCGTATAACGCCATTAAACTACCTAAGGTTTGGGGGGTGAGTTTTGATATCAGTAGAGTATTGCTGGGTTGATTGCCTGGGATGGCTTTATGTTTGGCGAGAAGCTGTGCTTTTTGGGGCTCCATGCCATTTTGTATTAGCGAGCCTTCAATATCTCGCGCAGACTTACCTAACATGAGTCCCTGACTTTGGGCTAAACAGTGTGATAGCAACACCGATCGATCTTTTTCAAGCGCTTCTGATTGAATCGTTGCAATAAAATCACAGGGAATGACATGAGTGCCTTGAAATAAGAGTTGATGAAAACTATGTTGACCGTTTGTCCCGATTTCTCCAAATAGAACAGGTGCAGTATTACCCCAAACGGGCTCACCATTTTTTTGCACGCATTTTCCGTTACTTTCCATGTCTAACTGTTGCAAATAACGCGGCAACGATCTCAATCGATAGTCATAAGGGAGAATCGCATGGTGTGTAGACTTAAAAAACTGAATATACCAAAAGCCTAATAGCGCTAAAATAACCGGCATATTTGCATGAAAGGGAGCGTTGCGAAAATGCAAATCCATATCATGCGCGCCTGCTAAAAAAGCCCTAAATGCAGTCATGCCAACACAGATAGCAATCGGTAAACCGATCCCTGACCAGGAGGAATAACGGCCGCCCACTCCATGTTCAAAAGCCAATATCTGTTTGTTCGAAATCCCATAATCGATCGCGTTTTGGATATTTGCCGTGATGGCAATAAAGTGTTTTGAGATATCCTGGGTTCCTGCAGATTGACGCAACCAAGTCTTGGCATGCTCTGCTGTGAGTAATGTTTCTTGGGTCGTAAAAGTTTTAGAGGCGATAATAAATAGGGTGGTTTCAGGGTTGAGTGTCTGGAGTATGGCTTCAATCTCTACCGAATCAATACTAGCGGCAAAGTGACAGGGTAGCGCTTTAGGGTGTTTCATCAGCGCTTCTGTTGAAGCCAGAGGGCCTAAATATGAACCGCCAATACCAATATGCACAATATCTGTGATGGGTTTTTGGCTATAACCTAACCATTGTCGATCATGAAGTTGTGTTACCCAGTCTTGCATGATAACCAGGCTTTCCTGTATTTTAGCCGTCACTTGCGGATCAATGGCAGAGAAAGCAGGATCGCTTGAATCTCTGAGTGCGGGATGTAGTGCAGGTCGTTCTTCGGTGTTATTAACCCATTCCCCTGAAAATAGGGCCTCGATCTGCGCAGGTAAACCGGCAGCATTGGCAAAATAAATCAAATGCGTGAATGTGAGATCAGTGATTCGATTTTTGGAATAGTCCAAGAACAAACCAGCGGCTTTTAATGAAAATTTTTGAAATCGAGAAGGATCGTCTGCAAATAATTGTTTGAGAGAAATCTGTTTGAGGTGTTCGTGATCTAGTTTTAAAGTGTCTATCGGATGAGTCTTTAGCATGTTCATAGTGAATATCAATCTTTGAGTGGGTGCTCATAAAAAAACAATACGCAGATTATCTAGCAACCTCTTTTTGAAAGCAAGTCTGCTGTTTTTTATGCCTATTTATCGATTTAATGTAGTATAGTCAACAACGCCTACTCAAAACGCGGAATTTTCTGCCTGGTTTTAAGGCGTCGCTTGAACAAGTTCACGCTGGCGACAAAGGGGGAGAATCGCTGTCTTTCTTTTCACAATCCCCCATGCAGTTGTCAGTAATGCGGGTGATTGCTACAAACAAAGTTTACAAGGAAGCCTTTATTTTAAGTACTTTAAAGATTAGCTATACCGTTCTTACTTGAAGGTACTGATTTTTAAAACAATAGGCTGAAAAAAATGCGATTGGGTTAAGAACGGTATAATCTCTTGAATTTAAGGGGGCATGGATCCCGACCTTCGTCGGGACGCTTCGCGAAAAACCCCTGGTTTTGTCTCACTTCAAAGATGCAAAAATCAGCATCTTGAAGTGGAATAAGTATAGTGATAAATCTTGAAAATCTGGTCTTTTTTATTTTCAGTGTTCAAATGCGAGCGGCATATAACCCACATGACTTTGTCTACTAAAAAACAACCCATTGGCGTTTTTGATTCAGGCATAGGCGGATTAATTGCCTTGCGTAAACTGGCAGAATTATTGCCAGAAGAGGATTTGCTCTATTTAGGTGACACCGCTCGGGTTCCTTACGGAAATCGTTCTGCTCAAACCATTATTCAATATGCCCAGGAGTGTACACGTTTTTTGCTAGATCGCTCTGTCAAACATATTCTAGTGGCCTGTAATACCATCACAGCTGTTGCATTAGGGCACGTTCGACAAATCGTCCCGCCAGCGATTCGTATTATTGATGTGATTCAGCCGGCAGTTGATGTCGTTATGCGTGAAAAATATCAACGAATTGGTGTGATTGGTACGCGAACAACCATACAAAGCGGTTCTTACGAGCTAGAAATTCAGCGCAGACATTCAGAATACCCGATTACGGTGCACACCCAGGCTTGTCCATTACTAGTACCCATCATTGAAGAAGGCTGGGAAACTCATGTGGCGACCGAAGCAATTGTGACCACTTATTTGTCCGCCATTCAACAAGCAGGCGTACAAGCATTAATTCTAGGATGTACGCATTATTCCTTTTTAGCTAAAACCATACAAAAAATATTACCGGATGTTCACCTGATTGATTCTGGTGCTGAAGCTGCCAAAGTAGTCGCGCAGAATTTTTTAACTCAGCCATTGCAGGTCTCACCAGAACGAAAAATTGAATGTTACTTGACAGATCTGACTCAAGACCGCGCGCAACAATTTTTAGGGTTTCCCGTCGTTATTCAAAAAGCAGAATTTGGCGGTTTTAGTTGACAGCATGTACCAATCTATACTCCTCTCACTTCAATGTGAGACAAAACCAGGGGGTTTTCGCGAAGCGTCCCGACGAAGGTCGGGATCCATGTCCCCTTAAATTCAAGGATTATACCGTTCTTACCCCAATAGAATTTTTTTAGCATATTGTTTTAAAAATCAGTACCTTCAAGTAAGAACAGTATAAAAACCCGTATCTTGAAGTGAGGCAAAACCAGAGGATTGCAAATTTCTCATGAAAAACTCGATGCATATTATTTGGCATAAACTCAAAGAAATTCACCAAAACCATCGCACATTAACGATTGGGGTGGCTGCTGTTTTGATCTTTGTTTTTCTGTATAAGGGTTACCATTTTTATGCCGTTAAACATCTTCAACACAAAACACCGATCGTTGTGTCTGTCGCAACGGCTATTCAAAAAAATATCACGGTCCCTTTTAGTGCTATTGGTACTGTAGCTGCTTATCAATCAGTGAGTGTCAAATCTCAGACGGATGGTCAAATCATACAAATCCCTTTTCATCGGGGGCAAATGGTTCAAGCAGGGCAACTGTTGTTTGTCATTGATCCACGCTCAGCGCAAGCGCAACTTCAACAAGCAAAAGCGATTTTAGCGAAAGATCAAGCGCAACTTCAAAACGCGCAGCGAATCAGTAAGCGGGACAAAGCATTGATTCATCAATCATTTGTTTCTCAAGCAGCATATGATCAAGACCAAACCAATGAAGCGATGCAAGCAGCAGCAGTTCAGGCAGATGAGGCCGCCATGGTGAATGCCGAATTGCAGTTAGCATATAGCTATATTCGCGCGCCGATTTCAGGACGAACTGGTGATATTAATGTAGATACCGGTAATATTGTTAAATCTGCGCAATATACAACGCTAACAACGATCAATGAGTTGCAACCTATTTACATCAGTTTTTCTATTCCCCAATCTTATCTTTCAGTGGTTTCTGATCAAAGAGAAAAAAAATCAGTACCTGTCAGTGTAAAAGTAGGGAAAAAAATTGAAACAGGATGGTTAAGTTTTGTTGATAACCAAATCAATACAGCTACAGGTACGGTTGCTTTAAAAGCCACCTTCCCCAATGATGATCTGACACTTTGGCCGGGACAATACATAGACGTGAGTTTGCCAACCACTCATTTTGAAAAAGCGTTGGTCGTCCCTGCAACAGCAGTACAGCAAGGTCCAAATGGTAGTTATGTTTTCTTGGTCAAACCAAATTCAACGGTCAGCTATCATGCCATTACGACAGGACCTGTGGTGGGTGAAGACGCGGTTATTCTGGAAGGACTAAAAACAGGTGATCAGGTTATTACCGCAGGTCAGCTTCAATTGATTGATGGTAGCCTTATTGCTATATCCTCTCCTTGAAAAAGAATATGCCCTTCGGGTGTATGAGCGCCGTGTCTCCTTCTTCCTTTGAGGGAGGATATGCTCGTAGGGTGTATGAGCGCGCTGTCTCCTTCTCCCCTTGTGGGAGGATATGCTCGTAGGGTGTATGAGCGTGCTGTCTCCTTCTCCCTTTGAGGGAGGATATGCCCGTAGGGTGTATGAGCGTGCTGTCTCCTTCTCCCCTTGTGGGAGGATATGCTCGTAGGGTGTATGAGCGTGCTGTCTCCTTCTCCCTTTGAGGGAGGATATGCTCGTAGGGTGTATGAG
>JAURND010000007.1 GCA_030830425.1 Gammaproteobacteria bacterium | reverse complement strand
TGTTTTAAAAATCAGTACCTTCAAGTAAGAGCGGTATATCACGATTAATAAAATGGTGCTCATTTTAAACAATTGCTGAAGATTTAGGGGTTGCCTATAGCACGGCACAAAGAGGTATTCATCAAAAACTAGACTCAAAAGACTTTAGATAAAAAGCGTGACAAAGTTTGTTGCGCAAACCCAATACTGCAAGTCTTAAAAGAGCCTACAAGGATCAGTCCGGAAGCTGATGGTTAGCATATGAACATCTTTTAATCTAATATCAGCAATATTGATAGCAAGAACAACAACTGGGTTTATCATTGATGCCTTTGATTTGGCAATTTTCCGCGCATACACATTAATGCCTGTAATAAATATTACAAGAAATAATAGAGGTTTAATGGTCACATGGCGCTTATGATATTCATCATCTCAATCTACTTTGGTATCAACCAGTTTCAGTGAAAAATCAATTTCCAGGGTTACCGCAAAGCTCCCTATTATGAATAAAGTGATCCAATAAATCTAATAGCCTAGCTGGTTGATCGGCTGGTGCAATGTGACCGGCATTTCGAATTTTAATCTGGGTCAATTTATCTGTTGTTTTGACATATCCAGCCACGTGGCCGTCAAATTGCCATACGCATGTTCGCGTTTTTTCAAACTCTTTTTTCCCAGGCCAGTCTAATGCTGAAAGCCATAGATCTGTACTCATAAAATTCGAGTCTTTCCCATCTTCTAGGCCATTATAAAGCCAAATGCGAATACCCGCCGCGAGTAACTTTGGATAAAGGTCAGCTAGAGAATCTTGTTCGCCTATCTGGAGTTGATCAGATACCTGATCGCTAAATGTTTTAAATTTCCCTGCACGAGCATCCACATGTAAAGCTTTGCGCACTTTAGGGGTATTTAAATAACGAATCATGTTTGTCTCATCTGGCTCCACACCCGTAGCAATATTTGCTAAATTTAAAGCACCACTTTCTTTTTGAATAAAGTCTTGTATTTTTCCGCAAACTTGATTTGCTTTAAGGCTAGATGGTGTTGTTTTATCAATTTCTGCTTTGCATTCAGCATAAAGTTTTAGTACTTCTGTGTACCCATGCTTATCAATTAAACCGTGCGAATAGGCAAAATTGGCATTGGCGGATTGTTGTAATCGTGGATTTACCCAAGCATCCCCCAACAAAATACCTTTCAAATGAATATTGGGCTCCTGCTGATTGCCGGTAATTATTCGCAGGGCAATTTGTGGGATATATTTCCCCGCGTATGATTCACCAGCAAGATATAGCGTTTTTGCTGCAAACTCAGGATGATCATGGAAAAAAGTTTTTATTGCATAATACAGCTGGTCCATCGCTACCGATTCATGGCTAAATGTTTTTTTATGCCCATAAGAAAAACCAACGCCGGCCGGTTGATCAATGATCCAATAATCCGCTTGCTGCGTCCATGAATAGAAACGCGCTGATAATGTGCCATCTTTGTTTGCCAAATAAGGACCATTTTCCATAAAAAAACCATAGAGACTGGCGGCACCGGGTCCACCATTGAGCCATAAAACAATAGGCGCATTGGCATCATGGGCCCGATTTTCCACAAACCAATAAAATAAAGCGCTTGATGTATCAGTGTTTGAGAGAGGAAGATAACCCGCCAGCTCCAGATCTTTGACTTCTTTTAATCCTGGTAGCGTAGTGACTTGGTCTAAATGAGTGGGCAATGGTTGCCCTATGGCAAAAAAAGAATAAAAACAGAATAAGAACAAAAGAAGTTTAATGGCTATCTCCAAGCAAAATCTTAATTTCGAACAAAAAGTTCATATAGAGACTTCGGCGCGATGAAAAGTTTCTAGTGGCTCTCCAAACGCTTCTAGATAATACTGTTTGGTTTTTAGATAATCATTGACTAACAGCGCAGGATTTTCATCAGGTGAAAGTGGTTGGTGATGTAGATAGTGCCCAAAAATAGCTTGTGAATCGCGACAATAATTTTTGGTGTATAAGATATGGTTATGCCAAAATTCATCAATCTCGCGTGTAGGCACTAAAAATTCAGGATGGTGTTTCTTGATTAGAATCAGAAAATTTTTATAGAGTCGACAGCAATGCGTGGCATCTGGCAGTATCCAACGTGGTAAAGGGTAGCTTTCAGCGCACATCGAGGCAACAATATAGTCTAAATCTAGCGCCTCGATGTAAGCTCGTGCAGCCGAAAAGCTGGTTGAAGAAAGGGGTTTAGTCGATGGGATGGTTTTGTTTAGCATTAAACACTGCCTAACTTTGTTTAAGCAGCGCAGGTACCGGAGCTACAAGAACCGCTACAACGACCTGCACTATCGTCAGAATCAAATCGATCATTTCGTGATTTATGAGATGGCGCCAACAAGATTTCATTGAGTAATGCGGTTTGATCAGTGTCTAGGCTTAGGTCTGACATAGTAGTTCTCCAAAGTTGTTTCAATTTTCCTTCTCCCCTTGTGGGAGAAGGTGCCCATAGGGAGATGGATAAATTTGTATGCTACTCATTTTCTTCATCCAACGCAAATACTACTTCAATACTAAAAGCTTCAGCCGCTTTCAAATAAGTATCCACTTGTTTAAAGGGTGCCGCTAAGCGCACAGCCGCTAACGCTGCTGCATCTAGCGTGTCAGTACCGCAAGATTGTATCAACTGCAAATTACTGATTGCGCCATTAGGGTAAAGTGTAAAACCGACCATCACCCTCCCCTGTCGTTTGATTTGTAGCGCATTGGTTGGGTATTGCTGTTTGTCTTGAATTGCTGCGTGCAGTAAGGCGAGCAAACCTTTACTGGGCTCGCCTTGGCTGCTGCTCTTTTTTGCTTGGGCTGATGGTGAGTGGCTTGTATTTTTTGAGGAATCGCTATTATGCTCAGTAGTCAGTGTTCGTGAAAATATGACTTTATCAAATGGGCCTGAAGTTAATGTAGTAGAGATTTTTTTCTCTTGCAATTTTGCGATTTTGGTTAAAATCGTTTCTTTTTTATCGCTTCGCACCGTTTGCTTTAGATTGTTGATGTAAAGGTAAGACTGAATCATCGGCACTTCTTTTTCTCCTTGTCGAATGCTGGGTGGTAATCGATCTATGTAGAGAAACACACCCAAAAACAGTATTAGGTGTAATAATAATGAGCCCAAAAAACTCCGCTTGTTCATTAATTTAAAAACACTTTGGTGGTGAGGAAATAGTTTCTACCAAAACCTGGGTAGTAGGTATTCGTCTGATCACTCGAATTGTAAACGGTGAACACAGGGTATCGCTGATTGAAAATATTATCTATTTCAAAGCCAATATTTACCGATTTATGCAAATATTGTAGGGCAATATTATTCAACCAATAAGCAGGTAATTTTTGCCCAATATTTGTCACGTCTACGGATGGGTAACGACTGCCAGTATAAAGTGCGGTATATCTGGCCTGCCAGTGTGATTGAAACAAATAGCTCAAATTCAAATTTCCATTCACAGCGGGTACCGCTGGGATCAAATTATTATTGAGACCACCTGAAAAGCGGGCGTGCACGTAATTAATTTGAGTATCTACGGTCAACTTTTCTGTCAAATGATATCGCTGGCTGAGTGTAATACCGTCTCGTAAGGTTGGCGTTAAATTGCTGTAAGAACCAAATGGTGCAATGTCGGTCGGCGTAGGATCAAAAGCGAGTTCATGGTTTAACTTTAAACGATAAACAGAGAGCTGTATCGTATGCAGCGGTGTTTGCCACTTAGTACCCGCTTCGTAAGAAACTCCAGTTTGTGGCGATAATGGACCAACCCCTGCAGGCAAAGCAGTTTGTTCGTTTGCTTTGGCAAAGCGAAAATTACCATCTCTTCTGACAAAAAATTCCCATGGCGTTGAAGGGTGATAGGTTAGCCCTTGCTCACTGACAAAAATCTGATGATTTAAATCCAACGATGGTTGAGTGGTCGAGGATAAATTTTGCGTTTGCCAAGCTGAGCGTCCACCCAATGTTAAATCCAGCGTTGAAGAAAATGGAGTAATGATTT
>JAURND010000038.1 GCA_030830425.1 Gammaproteobacteria bacterium | reverse complement strand
TGTCTACTCGAGGACTAGCGGAAACGGTCAAAGACGCTTGGCATCTGCTCAAAAGTTGGCAAATCGCTTATACCGATTTTCGCAATCATGAATCGGCTGAAATCAATGCGTTTTACCGTTGGGCCACTTTGTTTGAGCAAACTTGTCTGAAAGAAAAATGGATTGATCGAGGCACTTGTACGGATCGTGTGATAGCAGCGATTGCTAATCGAGAAATCAAATTGCCGTATTCGATCATCATCGCAGGTTTTGAAGAATCTCCACCGCAGATTCAGCGACTTTTTAAAGTGTTGTCACAAGTCTGTGAGGTACGCATTCACGCGCCTATCGTTTCTGCAGCTAAGTCCGAAAAAATGCGAGTGGAGAGTGAAGAAGCAGAATTAATCGCGATGGCCAAATGGGCTTATGAACGACATCTTGAAGATCCTCACAAAAGTGTCGGTTGTATTGTTCCCGATTTAACGTCGCAACGTTATCTCATTGAGCGAATTTTTAATCAGACTTTTCCATCCCGTGCGACATTTAACCTATCGGGCGGTTTTGCTTTTCATCATTTCCCCTTGATTCGCACAGCGTTTGATATTTTAAATTTGAGCCATCAAACGTTGGAGATGGAGAGGCTGACTAGATTGCTCGCCTCACCATTTTTAGGTGGTGCAGAACAAGAAATGATGAGTCGCGCTAGTTTGGATGTCTCGTTAAAAGATACTCAAGAGCCATATATCTACTGGCAGCATCTATTAGATTTCTCGGAAAAAAAAGGGAGTTGCCCTATTTGGCTTTCTCAGATACAGCAGTATTTGAATCGCTTTGAATCCAATTTGGCCAGTCAAACCATATTAGGTTGGCGTGATTATTTTGATGAACAGCTACAAATCATGGGATGGCCGGGTGAGCGTTCCCTTAATCACGCAGAGCACCCGCAGGTGCAGCGTTGGCAATCTTTGCTGACCGAATTTTGCCAGCTAGAGAGGGTGCTTCAAAAACCCATTTCCTTATCATTGGCGTTATATCATTTATCTGCGCTGGCTAAGAGTACGGTTTTTCAACCAGAAATATCAGCAGAAGCGCCTGTTCAAATTTTGGGTGCCTTAGAAGCCATCGGATTATCGTTTGAGCATTTATGGGTTTCGGGGATGACTGATTCCAACTGGCCTGCTGCTTTATCGCCCAATCCATTTATACCCATTCATCTGCAACGTTTGCATCGCATGCCTAAGGCCTCGCATGAACGCGAATTAAGTTATAGCCGCGCCTTAGTGCAACGTTTTTGTCAGAGTGCCGAAAAAGTCGTTTTCAGTTATGCCGCTCAAAAAGAAGACCATCTGCAATCGCCGAGTCGATTAATCATCGATGTGCCTGAGATAGCGGCTGATGAGATTCAAGTTTTTACCATATGCCCATCAGATTTGAAGGATATGGGTAGGCGTCGATCTCATGAGGCGCCGCAGCATAGTGACTCCTATGTGAGGATGGCAAATGAGAACCAGAACAATCCTAGCGTTTCAAAGATGATGGATATAGAAGATTACGGGCCTGAATTTCAAGCATCCAAAGAAACACTGCGTGGCGGCGCCAGTGTGTTGAAATATCAAGCAGCGTGTCCTTTTAAAGCATTCGCGCGTATACGTTTAGGTGCTGCAAGCATGTCAACCGTAGCATTTAATATGACGGATCAGGAAAGGGGGATGTGCTTGCATCGTATGCTAGAAAAAATCTGGTGCAGATTAAAAAATCATCAAACCCTCGTGCAATATCCAAAAAACAAGTTAGATACTTTATTGCGAATAACGGCAGATGAAGTACTCAATGTGATGGCAAAAAAGCGGCCTTTCACTTTAAGGTCTCAGTTTTTAGTGCTAGAAAAGCAGCGTCTGATCGCACAAATTAAAAGCTGGCTGGAGATTGAAAAAACACGCGCACCTTTTCAGATTGTTGCGCTAGAGGAAAAACAAGGCGTATTGTTTTCTGGGTTGTCTTTTCAGTTTCGCATTGACAGAGAAGATCGGTTGGCAGATGGCACGCATATTTTAATTGATTATAAAACGGGCCACTGTAACCCAGCAGATTGGTTTGGAGAGCGCCCTGATGACCCGCAAATGCCGCTCTATGGTTTAGTGAAGCAGCCAGCGATCAAAGGAATATTGTTCGCACAAGTTTCAGCAAAACAGCGACAATTTAAGGGGCTCACTGAGAAACACGAAGAGATCCCTGGGGTGCAATCGATTACCCAACAAAAATATGATAAGGTTAAAACTTGGGGTGATTTTTATGCACACCAACATTTGGCTTTACATCATTTAGCTGAGCAATTTTCATCAGGATTTGCAAAAGTAGATCCCAAACATAAACAGCAGACTTGTCGTTATTGTGACCTTAAGCCGTTGTGTCGCATTAATCAGCACTAAACTGCCAATCACCACTTTGATACCGCTCGTGTTTGAATTTGCAGTTTTTTAAAACACAGTCTTTGGAAAAGATATTGTTAGGCACGAGCGGTATAATCTGTTTGAATTTAAGGGGGGCAGCAAAACACTTCCCCCTTAAAAACCCCCTGGTTTTGTCTTAAATTGAAAATACAAAAAGCTGCATTTTCAATTTAAAGGAGTATATCCATCATGAATATCACCGATATTTTTATTAAACGCCCCGTATTAGCGACCGTCGTGAGTTTGTTAATTTTAGTGTTGGGATTGCGTTCAGCAGGGTTATTACCCGTCCGAGAATATCCAGCAACGCAAAACGCGGTGGTGACAGTCGCAACGGCCTATACTGGCGCGGACCCTGCGCTCATCGCAGGATTCATCACCACGCCGTTAGAAAATGCCATTGCGCAAGCCGGTGGCATCGATTATTTAACGTCAAATAGCACCAAAGGCTTGAGTACAATCAGTGCTAATCTCCGATTAAATTATGATCCCAACAAAGCGTTAACGGAGATCAATACCAAAGTAAATTCTGTCTTGAATATTTTGCCTAAAGATGCGCAACAACCGTCTATTTATATTCAGGTTGGTGATTCTATTGATGCTATGTATATCGGTTTTTATAGCTCGCTTTTACCCGCTAACAAAATTACGGATTATTTGATTAGAGTTGTTCAACCCAAACTTCAGGCAATCGAAGGGGTACAGCAAGCAGAAATTTTAGGAGAGCAAAAATTTGCGATTAGAGCATGGTTGGATCCGCAAAAATTAGCCGCTTATAGCTTGACGGCTACAGATGTGAGCAATGCATTGGCGGCCAATAATTTTATTTCGGCGACAGGACGTACGAAAGGTCAAATGGTGACATTTAATTTGACGGCAAACACCAATCTGACGACTGTCGATGAATTCCGCCGCTTAATTGTGAAGGCACAAAATGGTGCGATTGTTCGATTAGAAGATGTGGCAAATGTCACTTTAGGGTCAGATGATTATGATTATAACGTCAAACTAGATGGTAAATCGGCTGTTTATATTGGCATCAAAGTGGCACCAGCCGCTAATATTTTAACAGTCATTCAACAGGTAAGGCAGGCTTTCCCTTCGATTGAACATGAACTGCCAGAAGGTTTAAAAGCTAACATTGTGTATGACGCCACCAAATATGTGAACGATTCGATTCATGAAGTGGAACACGCTTTGCTAGAAGCGCTGTGCATTGTGACTGTCGTGATTTTTTTGTTTTTAGGCTCTCTACGTTCTGTGTTTATTCCGGTCATTACCATCCCATTATCTTTGGTCGGTGCATTTTTTGTGATGTTGTTATTTGGCTATTCCATTAATTTGTTGACGCTGTTGGCATTGGTACTAGCCATCGGTTTGGTGGTCGACGATGCGATTATTGTGGTTGAAAATATTCATCGGCATATTGAAGCCGGCATGTCTAACATGCAGGCGGCATTACAAGGTGCGCGTGAATTGGCAAATCCGATTATCGCGATCACGGTCGTGTTAATTGCAGTTTATGTGCCCATCGGTTTTATGGGCGGATTAACCGGTGCGTTATTCACAGAGTTTGCATTTACGTTAGTGGGTGCGGTCACGATTTCTGCCATTATCGCGCTAACGTTGTCGCCGATGATGTGTGCCAAATTATTAAAACCACTGCATGATGCGCAAGGCAATGCCGTGCAGGGAAATCAGTTTGTGTTGTGGATCGATCGGCAATTTGAAAAACTCAGTCATGGTTATGCCTATGTTTTGGAGCGCGCCTTAAAACATGTACCCGTTGTTGCCGTATTCGCTACCATTGTTTTGCTGAGTATTTATTTTCTATATGCAATCTCGCGTTCGGAATTAGCACCGCAAGAAGATCAAGGGATTGTCATTACTGCATTAACGGCTGCGCCAGATGCAACCCTAGAACAAACTGAATTATATGCCCATCAAGTCTATCAAGTATTTGCAGGCACGCCTGAAATCGACCACGTCTTTCAGTTAAACGGTGTGAGTGGATTAAATAGCAGTATTGGTGGTGGGGTATTAAAACCTTGGGGTGAGCGTAAGCCAAATGCAGATGCCATACAGGAGGCAGTACAAGGGCAATTGAAAGAAATTGCAGGTGCGCAAGTAGCTGTTTTTCAGCCGTCTTCTTTGCCGGGAAGTGGTGGCGGTTTGCCATTACAGTTTGTGCTCAAGACGACAGATGATTATGAGCGGCTCAACGAAGCCTCGAAAATTTTTTTAGAGAAAGCGAACAGCTTGGGCATATTCCCGTTTATGGATACCGATCTAAAATTTGATCAACCCCAAACCACAATTCTATTCGATCGTGATAAAGCAGCCCAAATGGGACTGAATATGCAAAATATCGGATCAACGCTATCATGGGCGTTAGGGGGTGGTTATGTGAATTATTTTAACTGGGCTGGACGGTCTTATCAGGTGATCCCTCAAGTTGACCGAGATCATCGACTGAATCAGGATCAGTTGCTGAACTATCATATTACAGCAGCAGATGGGACTTCAGTGCCGCTATCCACGGTCATGCAATTTAAACGCGAAGTTGTTCCGCAATCGTTAAATCACTTTCAGCAATTAAATTCTGCCACTATTTCTGGCGTAATACGTCCAGGGATCACGCAAAGCCAGGCGCTGATTGCGCTCAATCAAATTGCCAAAGAATTGCTGCCGAGCAATTACAGCGTTGATTATGCAGGACAATCTCGACAATACATGAGCGAGAATAATGCATTGATGATGACGTTCTTCTTTGCATTACTCATTATTTTTCTGGCACTGGCTGCATTATTTGAGAGTTTCATTGATCCTCTCATTGTTTTGGTCAGTGTGCCGATGTCTATTTGCGGCGCCATGATTTTTATTGCATTGGGAGTAGGCGGCGCGAGTTTAAATATTTATACGGAAGTCGGATTAGTCACCTTGATTGGTTTGATTAGCAAACACGGCATTTTGATTGTGCAATTTGCCAATGATCTGCAAAAATCGGGTAAAACCAAATATGAAGCGATCAGCATGTCGGCGCGTATTCGACTCAGACCAATTTTAATGACGACCGCTGCCATGGTACTGGGTGTACTGCCTTTGATTTTAGCGACAGGCGCCGGAGCCGTTAGTCGATTTAGTATTGGTTTAGTGATTGCATCGGGTATTGCGATTGGGACTTTATTCACGTTATTTGTAGTGCCAGCGATGTATTTGATTTTTTCTCAACAGAAGAAAATAAGTGCGGAAATTAAATGACCAATAACACCCATGCGATTGAAGATATTGTGCTAAATTTAGCGTTGATCGAAGATCTGGGATTTCCATTTTCAGACGTCACTACGGATTGGTTATTTCCAGATTCAACGCAAATGCAGGTTGCGCAGATTATTTCTAAGCATCGTGAGCCGATAGTGATTTGCGGTCTTTCGTTCATTCAAAAACTTTTTGCAAAACTCACACCTACATTTACGCTCCGCACGGATTATCAAGATGGCGACTATTTGGCGCCTAGGCAATCCCTACTCACGATTGAAGCTTCTGCGCAAGTGTTATTCAGGGCTGAGCGAGTGGTCTTAAATTTTCTCAGACATTTATGCGCAATCGCCACGCTCACTTCAGCATATGTAGCGCGAGTGAAAACAACGCCACTGAAAATTCTAGATACTCGAAAAACCACGCCAGGGTTAAGAACCCTAGAAAAACACGCTGTTTATTGTGGCGGCGGGGTGAATCATCGTATGGGTTTATATGATGCTATCATGATTAAAGATACGCATATTGATGCATTAAATGGCATGGCAAATGCGATGGATCGCTTGGTGCAATCGTCGCCTATGTCTGTGCCTGTGATTGTAGAAGTACGCACAGTCGCCGAATTAGAAGTTGTACTGAAGAACGCCGCCGCTAAAGTCACTCGCGTCTTGTTAGATAATATGCCGTTAGCGATGATGCAAACCTGTGTTCAGATGTGTGAAGGGTTAGTAGAAACAGAAGCGTCCGGTAATATTCACTTAGATAATGTGCTCGCCATTGCCCAAACAGGTGTGCAATATGCCTCGGTAGGCGCATTGACATATCAGGCAGGACAGGTAGATTTATCCATGTACAGCAATTTTGCGTTTTGAGCGGGAATTGCTTTACAATAACACTTAACATCAAATTCATATGAGAGAAACTTGTCATGACTAACCCAGAAAGAAGCAGCGCGCTCTAACTCCAAGTGCAACATTCTTTTATGAGAGAATGTTGAATGACAAAAAAATACACACATATCACTTTAAGTGAGCGCACATTAATACAGACACAGCTTCAGTT
>JAURND010000037.1 GCA_030830425.1 Gammaproteobacteria bacterium | reverse complement strand
TATTCACGCCATGGCACATATTACAGGTGGTGGTTTACTAGAAAATATTCCCCGGGTATTGCCAAAGTTCACACAAGCACACCTATATAAAACAGCCTGGTCAATACCGCCTATTTTTCAATGGCTGCAGCAAAAAGGTGATATTCAGGACCAAGAAATGTATCGTACCTTCAATTGCGGCATCGGCATGGTTATTTGTGTCGACAAAAAAGATGTCTTAACCACTTTAAATCACTTAGAAAAAGCCGGTGAAATCGCGACAATCATCGGACATATTGAATCTTCTACAGATCCAACACCAAAGGTAATTATCTCATGAGAATTTGCTCTCCCGAAAATCCGTTAAAACTTGCTGTACTCATTTCTGGTAATGGCAGTAATTTACAAGCAATCATTGATACCATTTCAGATGAGTTTCCCGCTGAAATTTGTGTGGTGCTCAGTGACCAGAAAAATGCTTATGGGTTAGAACGCGCTAAACGTGCTGAAATTTCTATAGAAGTTTTATCCCAAGATGAATTTGCTGACAAAAAAGCTTATGATGAAGCACTACAAGCATGTCTAGACCGCTATCAACCAGGGCTAATTGTATTGGCCGGTTTCATGCGCATCTTAACTGCTCCTGTTATTTCACATTTTGAAAATCGCATCATCAACATCCACCCTTCCCTTTTACCCAAATATCCAGGCTTACATACGCATGAACAAGCACTACAAGCCAAAGATGTTCTTCATGGCGCAACTGTACATGTGGTCACTTCTGAGCTGGATAAAGGACCTATTATCATGCAAGCTTCTGTCCCTATTTCATCTAGTGATGATTTGCATTCTCTGAAACATAAAGTACATGCCCTAGAACATAAACTGTATCCGGAAGTCATTCGACTCTATGCAACAGGCCGACTCAATTTCAAAGAAAATTCTGTTTGGCTGGATGACGAAAAACTGTCTAATACCGGCCTAGCCTTTAGAATGTATTATTAATACTGGCAATATTTTACCACGAACAACTTTCAAGCAACTCCCGTCGCCCTCTAGCACGCCTAAAACAACGGGATTCTTGTAAAAAATGTGCCTATACCGCTCTTACTTGAAGGTACTGGTTTTTAAAACAATATGCTGAAAAGAATTCTGTTGGGGTAAGAGCGGTATAACCGGTTGAATTTAAGGGGGCAGTAGAACACTTCCCCCTTAAAAAACCCCCTGGTTTTGTCTCACTTCAGAGATGCAAAAACCAGCATCTTGAAGTGGAATAAGTATAGAAACGCAAAGCGTCCCGGCGAAAACCGGTATTCATTATTACTACTCACCCTACGGGCACTTTCTCCCAAAAAGTGGAGAGTGAGAAAATCAAGCGATACGTTTAAAACAAAACAGCAATTCTACATTTTTGGCGGGAATTGCTGATAACTTTCACAAGAAACCCTTGAGTTTTAGACTCTTTTGAAGGGTAGCGGGAATTACTGCATGAACATTAACCTTATCCGTAATTTTTCTGTGATCGCGCATATCGATCATGGGAAATCAACGCTATCTGATCGATTCATTCAACGTTGCGGCGGATTATCTGCCCGTGAAATGAGCGAACAAGTCCTAGATTCTATGGACATAGAACGCGAACGTGGTATTACGATCAAAGCGCAAAGCGTCACCTTAAATTATACAGCAAAAGATGGGGAGACCTATCAGCTCAATTTTATTGATACGCCCGGGCATGTGGATTTTTCATATGAAGTATCACGCTCACTGTCTGCCTGCGAAGGCGCATTACTGGTCGTAGATGCTGCACAAGGCGTAGAAGCGCAAACAGTTGCTGTTTGTTACACCGCGATAGAGCAAGGACTTGAAGTCTTACCTGTGCTCAATAAAATTGATCTACCTCAAGCCGAACCTGAAAAAGTCATTGCCGAAATCGAAGATATTATTGGCATAGACGCCAAAAATTCGCTACGCATTAGCGCTAAAACAGGCCTGGGTATTGATGAATTATTAGAGCAACTCGTTGCCACGATCCCTCATCCACAAGGAAACAATGATGCACCATTACAAGCACTCATCATTGATTCTTGGTTTGATAATTATTTAGGTGTCGTATCTTTAGTGCGCATCATGCAAGGCACCATTAAAGCTGGCGACAAGATGTTGGTTATGTCTACAGGGCGCGCTCATTTAGTGGATCAAATTGGCATTTTTACCCCTAAACGACAAAAAACAGGCTCACTGCATGCAGGCGAAGTGGGTTATGTGGTCGCAGGCATTAAAGAAATTAATGGCGCACCTGTTGGAGATACTTTAACTCACGCTAGCCATCCGGCAACCACCCCTTTGCCAGGTTTTCAAAAAGTAAAACCGCAAGTTTATGCAGGGCTATTTCCGATCAATGCAGATGATTACGAAGCATTTCGTGATGCGCTCGCTAAATTGCGCCTCAACGATGCTGCGCTTTACTATGAACCTGAAAATTCAGAAGCGTTAGGGTTTGGCTTTCGCTGTGGATTTTTAGGCATGTTGCATATGGAAATTGTGCAAGAACGCTTAGAGCGCGAATATCATTTAGATCTAATTACCACTGCGCCAACTGTTGTTTATGAGATCATTAACAACAAGAATGAAATCTTATACATTGACAATCCCGCTAAATTACCCAATCCCTCCGACATGCATGAAATGCGAGAACCCATTGCACTCGTCAATATTTTGGTTCCGCAAGCTTATTTAGGAAATGTGATTACTTTGTGTATTGAGCGTCGAGGCGTACAAAAAAATATGTTATATGCCGGACGTCAAGTCGCTTTAACCTATGAAATCCCACTAAGCGAAGTTGTGTTAGATTTTTTTGATCGACTAAAATCAGTCAGTCGTGGTTATGCTTCTTTAGATTATGCATTTAAACATTTTCAATCTGCCAATTTGGTTAAACTGGATATCTTGATCAATGGCGAGAAGGTGGATGCTTTGTCTAACATTGTACACAGAGATAAATCTCAATCACGCGGGCGTGATTTAGTAGAACGCATGCAAGAAATTATTCATCGCCAAATGTTTGATGTTGCTATTCAGGCCGCTATCGGCGCACAAATTATTGCCCGTCAAACAGTCAAAGCATTACGTAAAAATGTGCTGGCTAAATGTTATGGTGGT
>JAURND010000006.1 GCA_030830425.1 Gammaproteobacteria bacterium | reverse complement strand
TTTTGCTTCTGTTTTTTCCAGGATGCAATCTAAATTTTTTTCCAGACAGTATTTTTCTTTAGAAAAATCATGTAAATACTTTGCGTGTTGGCAAACAGAAGCATATTCAAATCGCAACTCATTGACGATAGTTTCTGCAGATTTTTTATGATAACAACACCTTCCCGAAAAATTAAAATCACCAGCAGTTTTGATGTTTTCAGGCATAATCCAACCAGGTCCGCCAAAATGGTCATAACAGTAAACTGGCACACCCAATGCTAAGGCATATTGTACGCTTCTGCCAATCGTTATAACTGCATCATGTTGACATAACAATTCTGGTGTCACATGAACCACAGAGCCTTCCCAACCATAAATAGAAACAGATATGTTATTTTTTCTTAATTTTTTTATCGCTTCTTTTATTTCTCCACATAGATGATTTGAAACTATAGCGATTGAATTAATCTGTTTTTCAGGTTCTCTGAAATAATCAAAAAAATATTTGGGGACTGAATTATTAAAAACCACAATATCACTAAAACCCTCTTCGAAATTTTTCTGTTTATTTTCTTCAGATTGCGTTGTGTATAAACAATTCTTTTCTCCAAGATAAAAGAAATCTTCTAATACTAGAAAATTAGACATTGAGTGTAAAATAAGCTTTTTGCAAGTAATCTTTTGGGCAAAAAACATATCACATACGAGTGGAAAATGATGCCCCACAACAAGATCAAAATTTTTTTCTGTGATATCAGACTTTAAAATATTACATACATGAAAGCCTTCTCGCTCAAAAAGAGAAGCTAAGGGATAATCATATGAATAGGTGGCAATAATGACTGTATGATTTTTATTTTTTAACGCGCAACAAAGCTCAAAGGTGTGTAATTCTGATCCTGCAAATTTTTTTAGATGATGATTTAATACCAGTATTTTCATGAGTATCATCTGTTTGAATTTAAGGGGGCAGCAAAACACTGCCCCCTTAAAAAACCCCTGGTTTTATCTCACATTAACCTGAGACGAGTATATTTGAGCTTTCAGCTTCCAGTTAGCTAGTTAAAGTGTAGCGCCTCTTACCCAATAGGGTTTTTTTCAGGCATACATTTTAAAAACCAGTACTTTCAAGTAAGAGCGGCATAAAACGCGACCATTTTCACTAACCCACTTTGAATATCAGTCTTGGGTTGCCATCCTAACGCACTTTGAATTTTGGAGATATCTATCGCATATCGCCAATCATGCCCTGGCCTATCTGTCACAAAAGCAATTAAATGCGCATAAGGGTTTTGAGCAGGTTTTATGTTATCTAAAATCCCACATATTTTTTGAGCAATTTCTAAGTTTTGGTGTTCAGCATTACCGCCAATATTATAGCTCTCCCCTATTTTTCCAGATTCAATGACCAGGTCAATTGCTTCACAATGATCGGTGACATATAACCAGTCCCGCTTATTTTTCCCATTACCATAAATAGGGATTGGTTTTTGTGCAAGGCAAGATCGTACAATCGTGGGCATTAATTTTTCAGCATGCTGATTGGGGCCATAATTATTAGAACAATTGGTGATGGTGATGGGTAAGCGATAGGTTTCAAAATACGCGCGGACTAAATGGTCAGCGCTAGCTTTGCTTGCCGAATAGGGCGAATTAGGGGCATAAGCGGTTTTTTCGGTGAATGCGGGGTCTTGTTCTGTTAATGTGCCGTACACTTCATCGGTTGAGATATGATGAAATCGACACTGATCAGCGGAGCGCTTTTTGTTGTCCAACCAATATGTTCTCGCAGATTCTAAGAGCGTTAAAGTACCCACCACATTGGTTTCAATAAAAACAGCAGGACCGGTGATCGAGCGATCCACATGGCTTTCTGCGGCAAAATGCACAATGGTATCAACGTCATATTGCCGCAATAAATTATCGACCAATTGGCGATCACGGATATCTCCTTTGACAAAATGATGGCGCGTTGGATCCGATAAGTGCGTGAGATTGTTGAGTGATCCTGCATAGGTCAGTAGATCTAAATTCACGACCATCAAGTGAGGATGTTTGGCTAATACTTCACGAACATAATGGCTGCCAATAAAACCTGCACCGCCGGTGACTAGCATGACTTTAGGTATGTATTTTTTCATGACATTGATGTTGAATGAGCGTGGTTAAAGGAGAAATCCAATCAGCTGATTGAATGCCAAAGGTATCGGTTATTTTTTTGCAAGACAAAAGACCTTGTTTAGGTCGTTTGGCAGGCGTGGGGTATTCTTCAGTGGTGATGGGCAACACGCGTTGTATCATCAGCGTATCTAAATCTTGAGCAATTTCAATAATTTTTTGGGTGAATTCATACCAACTCACATCAGGGGTACCACAAAAATGATAAGTTCCCCAAAAAGATGCGCTAGGTGTTATGTGTTGGATCATGGCAAATACAGCATCTGCAATGCTGGTCGTTGGGGTAGGTGCTCCTCTTTGATCAAAGACCACTTTACTTTCTGTTTTTTCCCGCGCTAGTCTCAAGATCGTTTTGACAAAATTATGTCCATATTGACCAAATACCCAACTGATGCGAAGAATTATATGCTTTTCACATAATTGTCGTACCAACTGCTCTCCTTCCCACTTGGTTTTTCCATAAACACCTAAGGGGGATGCCTCATCGGTTTCTGTATAAGGGGTTTGTTTTTCACCGTTAAAAATATAATCCGTAGAAAAATGGATCAGTGGTATTTGAAGCTGCTGGCAAGTGCTCGCTAAATTTGCTGCGCCAATGGCATTAATATTATGGGCTAATGCTGCTTCTTTTTCCGCCAAATCTACTTGAGTATAAGCGGCCGCATTGATGACTAAATCAGGTTGATGCGTTTCATAAGCAAGCTGCACTTGCTTTAAATCCGAAATATCTAATTGCGTTCGCGTCAATGCAATGAGGTGATGCGTGTTCAATAAGCCCGTATGCCGCGCTAATTCACAGCCTAATTGACCATTGGCGCCGAGTAATAATATTTTCATGGGGGAAACAGGAAGACAGATAAGCTAAATTTTTGACTAGTTAACCCGCATATGGCAGTAATTGATGCGCCGCTAATTCTTTTAATAACGGATAAGCGCTATCTCTATCTGCCACAATTGGATTTTTCGTCATCCATTGAATACCAATAGATGGATCATTCCAGCGAATACCTGCTTCGCCTGGTGGGTGGTAGAAATCGGTGCATTTGTAGAAAAAATCTACTTCTGGTGATAGCGCTTCAAATCCATGCGCAAATCCTTCTGGAATAAATAATTGGTGGCGATTTTGATCATTTAATTCAAACCCTGCCCATTGACCAAATGTCGGCGAGCCATATCGCACATCGACAACCACATCAAAAACAGCGCCACGCGTCACAAAAACCAATTTGGCTTGTGGTTTTTCCAGCTGAAAATGTAATCCACGTAAAACCCCTTGAGAGGAACGGGATGCATTATCCTGAACAAAAGTCTGATGAATACCGATATCTTGATATTTATCAAATTGGAATGTTTCTAAAAAAAGCCCTCTAGTATCTTGAAAAATCAGGGGTTTAATCAATAAGACACCGGGAAGTTTTGTTTCTTCGACTCGCATATTTTTTTCTCACTTAACAGCAATTCTCGCCAAAAACGCGGAATTGCTTCCTTGTTTTAACGCGTCGCTTGGACAAGTCCGCGCTAGCGGCAAGGGGGAGAAGCGCGTTCTCTCCCTTTGCAATCCCCCATGCAGTTATCAGCAATGGGGCTATTTATTCATAACAACCTTCGGCAGAAACTGCTGTTCGTTTAATAAGTTTAAAAGGTACTGTCCATATCCGCTTTTATTCAATCCATTCGTTGAAGCTAAAAATTCTAGTTTTAAATCATCGATAAAACCCATGCGCCATGCGACTTCTTCAGGACAAGCAATCTTCAAGCCTTGCCGAGATTCCATAACTTCTACAAAAAGTGAAGCCTCTAATAAAGATTTATAAGTTCCCGTATCTAACCAAGCGATACCTCGACCTAATTTTTCAACTTTTAGCTGCTGTTTTTGTAGGTAAATACGATTTAAATCTGTAATTTCCAGCTCCCCTCGTTGTGAGGGTTTAAGAGATTTAGCGATATTGACGACATTATTGTCATAGACGTAAAGTCCAGTCAACGCATAATGTGAACGCAGTGTTTTAGGTTTTTCTTCAATATCGCAAGGAGCGCCTGTCTCATCAAAAACCACGACACCATAACGTTCAGGATCTAAAACATAATAAGCAAAAACGGAAGCTCCTTCTTTCTGGGTCATCGCGGAGTGCAGCTTGGTAAACATTCCTTCCCCATAAAAGATATTGTCTCCTAAGATCATCGTTACTGAATCTTGACCGATGAAATGTTCGCCTATCAAAAAAGCTTGCGCCAAACCATCTGGGCTGGGCTGAGTTGCATATTGAATAGAAATCCCCCACTGAGCGCCATCGGCTAATAACTTTTGAAATTGAGCGACATCTTCTGGTGTGGTGATAATCAGTATATCTTTGATGCCAGCTAGCATTAAAGTGGATAACGGATAGTAAATCATCGGTTTATCGTAAACTGGAAGAAGCTGTTTACTCAGTGATTTTGTGATGGGGTATAATCGCGTACCCGATCCACCTGCTAATATAATGCCCTTCATATTTGGCTACTCTTTTGTATTATGTTATTTTGAATTGTGCTGAATGGTTACATGTATCTTTAAATTTCTGTTCTATAATTAGGGGCTTCCTTCGTGATCGCCACATCATGCACATGACTTTCTCGCATACCTGCCCCTGTCATGCGTATAAAATTTGCTTGAGTGCGTAACGTTTCAATATTAGGTGATCCGGTATATCCCATGCTGGCACGTAATCCTCCCAATAATTGATGTACCGCGACCAATAAACTGCCTTTATAAGGCACTCGACCTTCTATGCCTTCGGGCACCAATTTTTCATAGCTTCGCCCTTCTTGAAAATATCGATCACTCGACCCCTCTTTCTGTCCCATCGCACCTAAAGAACCCATGCCTCTATAGGACTTATAGGAACGCCCTTGATATAACTCGATATCACCAGGGGCTTCTTCAGTGCCTGCAAATAAGCTACCGATCATGACAGACCAAGCACCTGCTGCAATCGCTTTGGCTAAATCTCCTGAAAATCGAATACCACCGTCAGAAATAATCGGGATTCCTGTTCCTTTTAAAGCTTCCGCCACATTTGCAATGGCACTGATTTGTGGCATACCCACACCTGCAATAATTCGAGTTGTGCAGATGGAGCCAGGACCGATGCCTACTTTCACACCATCTACACCGGCTTGATATAATGCGAGCGCTGCGTCACCTGTCGCAATATTTCCAGCAATCACTTGTAGTTCAGGGAAATGTGCTTTGATCCAACGTATAACCTCAATTACACCTGCAGAATGTCCATGAGCGGTATCTAGCACGACTAAATCGACACCTGCTTTCACTAAAGCATCAACTCGAGCCGGTGTGTCAGGACTTGTGCCTACAGCAGCACCAACACGTAACCGCGCATATCCATCTTTACAGGCGTCCGGTTTTTCTTTCGCTTTTAAAATATCCTTAACCGTAATCATGCCTCTTAATTGAAATTGTTTGTTCACAATTAAGATTTTTTCGATACGATGTTTGTGTAACAGTTGAATCACTACTTCTCGAGTTGTGCCCTCTTCCACTGTAACCAATCGCTCTTTAGGGGTCATTAAGTTGAGCACTGGCTGATCTAAATTGGTTTCAAAGCGCACGTCACGATTCGTAATAATACCCATTAATTGCTGATCATCAACTACGGGTACGCCTGAGATTTGATGTGCGCTCGTTAATGCCTGTAACTCACGAATAGTGGTTTGAGGGCTAATCGTGACGGGATCTTTGACGACGCCACTTTCGAATTTTTTTACACTACGTACCTGAGCTGCTTGTTGATCAATGCTCATGTTTTTATGCAAAATACCAATACCACCTTCCTGAGCCAGCGTAATCGCTAAACGTGCATCAGTCACTGTATCCATTGCAGCTGAAACCAGTGGGACATTCAGCGAAATTCCACGTGTTAACTGAGTTTTTAAATCGACATCTTTGGGGAGAACTTGGGAATAAGCAGGCACCAAGAGCACATCATCGAAAGTTAAAGCTTCTTGAAGAATACGCATAAGGACTCCTTGGTGAGACGTGGCTAGCGATAATGCTGCTAGCTTTGATTAAAAAAAATACAGCAATTTCCGCTAACCTTTAAAGAAGCTAACACGTAACTATTCAGCACCACACAAAGACTGACATAAACGGTCAGATTTTAGTCA
>JAURND010000036.1 GCA_030830425.1 Gammaproteobacteria bacterium | reverse complement strand
TTTTTAAAACAATATGCTGAAAAAAATGCTATTGGGGTAAGGGCGGTATAACCTGTTGAATTTAAGGGGTCAGAAGCATACTTCCCCCTTAAAAAAACCCCTGGTTTTGTCTCACTTCAGAGATGCAAAAACCAGCATCTTGAAGTGGAATAAGTATAGTTGCCCGCATTTTTTGAATTCGCACATAATCCCCATTGAAACCTTATACAATTGCCATTGATGCCATGGGCGGAGATATTGGCCCACAGGTGACTGTACCCGCAGCACTCAGCGCGCTATCCGCTCATCCGCAATTAACCCTAATTGTGGTTGGTGATGCTACGTCCATTGAACGCGTTTTACCTGCGAATTTATCTCCCTCCTTGAAAGAAAGGCTTATTATTCGACACGCCTCTCAGCAAGTCTCGATGGATGAGCTGCCTTCTTCTGCTTTGCGCAATAAAAAAGACTCCTCCATGCGCGTGAGTATTAACCTCATCAAAGAAGGGATTGCGCAGGCCTGTGTCAGCGCAGGGAATACAGGTGCTCTCATGGCAACCGCTCGTTTTGTTTTGAAAACATTGCCAGGCATAGATCGCCCAGCGATCATTACCATGTTTCCGACAGCAATCCCCGATAAAGTCGTCTATATGCTAGATTTAGGCGCCAATGTCGATTCAGCCGCGCATCACCTATACCAATTTGCGATTATGGGATCACTGCTGGTCTCAAGTTTAAATGGTGTAACGCATCCTAAAGTCGCCTTGCTCAATATTGGTCAAGAAGAAATCAAAGGAAATGAACAAGTCAAACAAACAGCCGTATTGCTCACTAACAGTAAAGTCGTGCAATATGTGGGCTATATTGAAGCTGACGCTATTTTTTTGGGATCTGTAGATCTCATTGTCTGTGACGGATTTGTTGGGAATGTGGCATTAAAATCCATGGAAGGTGCAGCAAAACTGATTGTCAAATTCACAAAAGAAGCATTTGCGAAAAACTGGCTTTCTAAGTGTATGGGATTAATGGCTTATCCTGTGATCCGTAATCTCAAAAAACGAATTGATCCATCTCGCTATAATGGCGCTAGTTTATTGGGCTTAAATGGCATTGTGGTGAAAAGTCATGGGGGCGCCAATGTGTTGGCCTTCACGCATGCTATTCACCAGGCATTAGTGGAAGTAGAACACGATATTCCGCAACGCATCAGAGAGCAAGTGGGTTTGTTGTTAGAAGATCAAAAAGAAAACTAACCCTTTTCTCTCCGCCGTGGGATAAGATACCCGCAAGGTGGATGAAGCCCAAACCGAATCTCCGCGGCTTGACCGCCGGGCCCATTCCTCTATGAAGGGAGGGCTGAAAAAAAGCGGATGAGTACTGTATTTTCTTTTCCCCTCCGTGCGATAAGATGCCCGCAAGGCGGATGAGGAGGGGATTCATTGCTTTACGTTAAAACAAGAAAGCAAATTCCGCGTTTTGGCGAAAATTTCTGATCTGACTGTGAGTAAAAACCATGATTTACGCTAAAATAAAAGGCACTGGCAGCTATTTGCCTTCTCGAGTTGTAACCAATGCGGATCTCGAAAAAATAGTAGATACCAATGATGCCTGGATTGTCGATCGAACAGGCATACAGCAGCGCCATGTGATATCCGAAGAAGAAACTACCGCTTCCATGGCTCACATAGCAGCAAGTCGCGCCATTAATGCCGCGGGCATTCAACCCAATGATATCGATCTGATTGTGGTAGGTACCGCAACGCCAGACCGTTTTTTTCCGAGTACAGCAGCCATATTGCAGCATCGTTTAGGTATTACCAACCACTGTCCTGCTTTTGATATTGCAGGGGCCTGCAGTGGTTTTATCTATGCATTAAGTATCGCAGATCAATTTATTCGCACAGGAGCCGTTAAAACCGCATTAGTCTTAGGTGCAGAATGCCTCACCCGTTTGGTGGACTGGACGGACCGAACAACATGTGTTTTATTTGGTGATGGCGCAGCAGGTGTGATTTTGCAGGCCGACCATCAACCTGGTATTTTAGGGACACACTTGCATACAGACGGACAATATGAACCGTTGCTATATGCCCCTAATCAATTACGTCAACAAACCGCAAACGAAAATCTAGCCGAAGCTTTAGAGCCACCTTTTATCAAAATGAAGGGGAGAGAAGTATTTAAAATCGCGGTCAATACCCTCAATCAAATTGTAGATGAAACGCTAGCCGCGAATCATCTGTCCAAATCAGACATTGACTGGTTAATTCCACATCAAGCTAATTTACGTATTATTCAAGCTTCTGCTAAGAAACTCGCATTACCCATGGAGCGCGTGGTATTGACGGTACAACACCATGGAAATACCTCGGCCGCTTCTATCCCACTGGCACTTGATATTGCTGTACGAGATGGCAGAATTCAGCCTGGTCAATTATTATTGATGGAAGCCTTTGGCGCAGGGTTTACTTGGGGTTCGGCGTTGGTTAGGTATTAGCTCGCTTACAATGCTACGCTGTTTGTCATAAAAGCTCGACTTTTGTGATCCGCTGCTCACGCTTGAATGTATCCCACGCTTACCCAATGGAATTTTTCCAGCCTATTCTTTTGTAAATCAGTACCTTCAATACCAAAGAGGTATATCAAAAAATGGAAACAACTCCCGTAATCACTAAAGCTATTGGCGCGTTAAAACAAGGCAAGCTTATCGCTTATCCTACTGAAGCAGTTTATGGGCTCGGCTGTGACCCCTTCAATGAATCAGCCGTGCAAGCGTTGCTCAATTTGAAACAACGTGCTGTGAGCAAAGGAGTCATTCTTATTGCAGCATCTATCGAACAATTAACCCCCTATCTTGCACCGATTTCTGAATTGCGAATGCAGGCAGTGTGTAATACTTGGCCAGGTCCTGTAACCTGGATATTTCCAGCGACGCATCAAGTACCGCCATGGATATCTGGAAAACACCATACGGTCGCAGTACGAGTCACCGCGCATCCTATCGCACGAGCATTATGTGCGGCATTCGGACAACCATTACTATCGACGAGCGCTAATTTAGCAGGACACCCCCCAGCACGCGATACACAAACCCTTCGTCAGTTATTCACAGAGGCAGATCTACTGATGATTGATGGAGAAACGGGAGGTCTTGATCGACCTACGCCTATTTATGATGCGGTGACTGCAGAAATCATCCGCGCTTAAGACTTCAAACAGGCCCGAGGAATATACTCGTCTCACTTCAATGTGAGACAAAACCAGGGGTTTTTTAAGGGGAAAGTGTTCTGCTGCCCCCTTAAATTCAAATAGATGATACTGCTCGTATCAAAAAAGCAGATACATTAAAATTCTAACATTCAAGTAAGAGCAGTATATGTCAATAATAACAGGCTGCCTGAAAAAGATGTCCGTTGTACTGGCCGACCCCGTACAATATCGCTTGGATTTAGAAAACGAGTCCATCTCACTCAATGCGCGATTGGGTCAACGCATTCAAATTCATTACACCCAAACCATTTACTGCATGCATTGCGGTCGAAAAACCAAGCAAAGTTTTCAACAGGGCTATTGTTTTGTTTGCTATCGAAAACTGCTGGCGTGCGGACTTTGTCTGATCCATCCTGAAAAATGCAGATATTACGAAGGCATCTGCGACCCCAATGACTGGGCGCATGCCCACTGCGTACAACCACAAATCGTTTATCTGGCAAATTCCTCCGGTTTAAAAGTCGGCATCACGCGCGCCACGCATTTTCAATCGCGCTGGATAGACCAAGGCGCTACGCAAGGATTGCGTATTTTCAAGACACAAAATCGTTATCAAGCAGGCATATTAGAGGTAGCACTCAAAAAATATGTGGCCGATAAAACCAACTGGCGGACGATGCTCAAAGAAAATCAGTCACCACTAGATCTCATCGCGCAACGTGATCAGATTTTTAATCGAGCAGATGCAGATATAAAAACAGAACTGGCAAAATTTCCTGGAGAAATAACACCGATTCTAGATGATACAATCACCCAGATTGATTACCCTGTATTGCAATATCCAACCACTATCCGCGTGTTTAATTTAGATAAAGATCCATCAGTAACCGGTATACTGCAAGGTATCAAAGCGCAATACTTAATATTGGATACAGGCGTTATTTCTATCCGTAAATTTGGTGGGTACTGCGTGGAGTGGCACGAATGATCATTAAATCGCTAGGGCTATGTGACTACCAAACAACTTGGGAAAAAATGATCGCGTTTACCCAAGCACGTACCGATCAAACGCCCGATGAAATCTGGTGTCTCATGCATCCCCCCATATTCACGCAAGGGCTCGCCGGAAAACCTGAACATGTTCGTGATATCGGCGATATTCCACTCATCAACACAGATCGCGGCGGACAGGTGACCTATCACGGCCCCGGGCAATTAGTGGTTTATCTGATGCTAGACTTAAATCGACGAGGCATGGGTATTCGTCGTTTAGTGCGATTACTAGAGCAAGCTGTTATCGATATGCTCGCACAATATCAAATCACCGCGGTCAATCGTTGTGATGCGCCAGGCGTCTATGTCAGTGAAAAAAAGATCGCATCTATCGGATTGCGCGTAAAAAAGAATTGTACATACCATGGAATTGCATTAAATGTAAATATGGATTTATCCCCATTCTCACGCATTCACCCATGTGGATTTTCGCAACTACAAATGACGCAGATAGCAGCCCTCATTCCCCATCCGATCATGAGCGAAATAGAAAAAAAACTGCTAGACTATTTACGTGAATATTTGTAAAATCACGAATAAAAGACCCCTATAAAAGGAGTGGAATTATGGAAGTTAACAGCGCAGCCACAGAAACCCACACCTCATCTGATGAGTTCGTCAACAAGCAGCTAAAACTCTCTATTTATCGCTACAACCCTGAATTCGATAAAGCCCCCTACATGCAAGACTACGAAATTGATACCGTAGAATTGCATGGCGTTATGCTGCTCGATGTGCTAGAAGCCCTTAAAGTGCATGACCCCAGTCTCACCTTCAGGCGCTCCTGCAGCGAAGGCGTCTGCGGATCAGACGGCATGAATATCAATGGGCAAAACGGATTAGCCTGCATTACTTCTTACCTAGACTTGGAATCACGAAAAATTGTACTCAGACCCTTACCCGGTTTACCTGTCATTCGTGATCTCGTCGTCGATATGTCCCAATTTTACAAACAGTACGAAAAAGCTCAACCCTATTTGCAAAATAACGAACCAACGCCTGAAAAAGAACGATTACAAACCATTGAAGAACGTAAAAAATTAGATGGATTGTATGAATGCATCTTATGTGCCTGCTGCACCACCTCTTGCCCCTCTTTCTGGTGGAACCCAGACCTATTCTTAGGTCCCGCCGCATTATTATGGGCTTATCGGTTTGTGGTAGACAGCCGAGATACCGAGAAAAAAGAACGCCTAGCTCAACTTGAAGACCCATTCAGTCTATTTCGCTGCCGCGGAATCATGAACTGCGTTAGCGTCTGTCCCAAAAAATTAAACCCCACCAAAGCCATCGGTCACTTACGTAAAGAAGTTTTGGCGAAAGGGTTATAACATCTGTTGTAGTAATCCTTATCAAAAATGCGAAATTGCTTCCTTGTTTTAACGCCTCGCTTGAATAAGCCCTTTATTCCTCCCCCTCTCCATAAGCACAAGTGCTTTTATCTTTTTCCCCTATGAGAGAGGGTTAGGGAGACGGTGATATACCGCTCTTACTTGAAAGGACTGGTTTTTAAAATACGGGACTGAAGAAAATGCGATTGGGGTAAGAGCGGTATAATCGGTTGAATTTAAGGGGGCAGAAGAATACTACCCCCTTAAAAAACCCCCTGGTTTTGTCTCAACCTGAAGGCGCAAAAGACCGTACTTTCAGGTTGAATGGGTATAGTTTTTTCAAAACAACACGACGTTGTTATCAACCTGTTTTCAAAAATCCCAAAATACCATGACCAAGCGCGATAATTTTGATTCTCCTTGGAAGCAATTGCTGAATCGATTTCTACAAGACTTTTTACGCTTTTGTCTGCCAAAGTTAGTTGAAAAAATTGACTGGACGCTCGGATATCTTTCGCTCGACAAAGAATTGAATGCCATTAGCCGTAAACAGGCTGTAGGCAAGCGTCTTGCAGATACGCTATTCAAAGTCTGGTTAAAAGATGGAAAAGAACTTTGGCTGCTGCTGCATATCGAAATTCAAGGTGAAAAAGAAGCGGATTTTCCAGAAAGATTTTACATTTATAATTATCGGATTTTTGATCGGTACCAAAAATCCATCGTCAGCGTCGCCATTTTGGCTGATGATAACCCCAAGTGGCACCCAAAGTCTTACGAGCGCGAATCGCCATATAACCAATTGAGTTTTAAATTTGCGAGCATTAAACTGCTGGATTATACTCACCAAGAAGAGTCACTTAAAAAAGATGATAATCCCTTTGCGCTGGTTGTGTTAGCGCATTTGGCAGCACTAAAAACAAAAAAACAACCTGAGAAACGTTTTACTGCAAAGAAAAACCTTACCAGAGCCCTCTATGATCGAGGCTTTAGTAAGGAGTACATCATTGACTTGTTTCATTTTATTGACTGGATACTCACACTGCCGGAACCATTGGAATTACGATATACAGAAATTATTGAACAAATAGAGGAGGAAAAACACGTGCACTACATTACATCAGTTGAACGAGTTTGGACACAAAAAGGTCTAGAGAAAGGGTTAGAGAAAGGGCTAGAGAAAGGGCGCCAAGAAACCCAAGTCAAAATTGCCCTAAAACTCATTCAAACAAATCTTTTTCAAGATGACAAAATTTGTGAAATCACCAACTTGCCTTTAGCAATGATTTTGGCGCTGCGCGCTGACATTCAATCGACACCTTAAAACAAAGAAGTCATCCCCCATTTTTAGCCGGAATTTCCCAATTGAGTTTTAACTATTTTCTTCTGTATTTCTTTCTCATCTATCTTTTTCCTATCTTTCTCAAGATGGGATCCAAGGGATACCAAACAAGTAGAAATAAATCTAATGAAATCGTTTTATGTTTATACCGTTCTTACTTGAAGGTACTGGTTTTTAAAACAATATGCTGAAAAAAATGCTATTGGGGTAAGAACGGTATAACTTGTTGAATTTAAGGGGGCAGAAGAATACTTCCCCC
>JAURND010000035.1 GCA_030830425.1 Gammaproteobacteria bacterium | reverse complement strand
ACTGTAAATGAGCTCTGTTTTTTTACCAACGATAATGCGCAAAAGCCTGATTTGCTTTGGCCATACGATGAACATCTTCACGTTTTTTAACGGCGCCACCACGAGCCTGCAATGCATCTAAAATTTCACTTGCCAGGCGGCCTTCCATTGTTTTTTCGCTACGCCCATTGGCGTATTCGATTAACCAACGCATTCCAAGTGTAGCGCGACGCTCTGGTCTGACTTCAATTGGAACTTGGTAATTAGAACCTCCAACTCGCCTAGATTTTACTTCTACTGCTGGGCTTACGTTATCTAATGCTCTAACAAATAATTTGATAGCAAGTTCTTTGGACTGAGGAGAAAGATGGATTGACCCTCCAGTTGAACTTACCCCTTCAGAACCATCATCATCTTTGTTTTTAAGATCTTTTTGTTTATGCAATACCTGTGTCAATGCACCATAAACAATTTTCTCAGCGACTGATTTTTTCCCACTCACCATCACACAATTGACGAATTTTGAAATCAGCTGACTACCGAATAATGGATCAGGCAATATATGCCGTTTAGGCGCTGCTTTTCTTCTAGACACAAATTTTCCTCATTAAAAAATTTTAAAAACATTGATTGGGAGAAAAACGGACATAAAAACTTTAAGCACGAAAAGATAAAAAACTGTACTTTCTGTATTTTAGGTCTTGGGTCTTTTCTCTCCATACTTAGAACGACTACGTTTTCGACCAGAAACACCCGCTGTATCTAAACAACCACGAACAACATGGTATCGAACACCAGGCAAGTCCCGTACACGGCCACCACGTATTAATACCACTGAATGCTCTTGAAGGTTATGACCTTCACCACCAATATAGGCAGCAATTTCATTACCATTTGTTAAACGGACACGAGCAACTTTACGCAAAGCAGAATTTGGTTTTTTGGGGGTCGTTGTATAAACCCTAACACACACGCCTCGTCTTTGAGGGCATGCTTTTAACGCAAGCGCTTTTCTTTTTTTAACCTTAGGATTTCTGGGTTTTCTAACTAATTGGCCTATTTGAGGCATTTTACATTGGCTCCAACAAAAATTATTCTAGATCTCAAAAAACTTGCTTATTCATAAAGCAAATTATTTTGTCTGAGACAACTTTGGTTCATTCGTTGCCCTGCGTGAATTTGCTGAACTCGGGTCATTTAAAATAACACGAGGAGGAGCGATTCTATGGCGCCCGCTCTTAAGTGTCAAGTGTTTTTTAGTAAAGGGCAGCAATTTTTGACAAAAAAGCGGGCCTTAAAGGCGATGATTTTAAACCATAGATCTGAAAAAAATCATTGTCTATAGCGCAGAGCGGTATAATTTATTAATGCAGCTTTCTTCAACGCGGCACTACTATTTGAACACATTCATTACTTAAGCGCATTTTACGATACGCGTGCAATAAAACAATGGATACTGGGGTAGATATACTCATTCAACCTGAAGGTACGATATTTTTCACCTTCAGGTTGAGACAAAACCAGGGGATTTTTTAAGGGGGAAGTGTTCTGCTGCCCCCTTAAATCCAACAAGTTATACCGTTCTTACCTCAATAGAATTTTTTTCAGCATATTGTTTTAAAAACCAGTGCCTTCAAGTAAGAGCGGTATATACTCAAGTTATCTGCAGTATCAAGTCCGTGAGAGTGAGTTTCATTTTTCATGTTTAGAAAAAGAAATTTACTTTAGACTTGCTTTAAAAATAGCATTAGCTGAGATGTATGTACAGCAATTCCTGCTCAAAACATTGAAAACTATAGCATACTTATTAGAGGGATACTGGTTCATGAAAAAATATGCCGAAAAAAATTCTGTTGAGGCAAAAGCAATATAATCTGTTAATGTTAAGAAAGAAATAGATCTCGAACTTTGTCGGGATGCTTCGCCAACCTGGTTTTTTAAGCGGTGTATTTTGCTGAGCCCTTAAATTCAACAGGTATGCTACTTGTATCCAAAAAGCTAAATGCCGAAAAGATTCTCACATTCAAGTACAAGCAGCATATACCGCCCCCATCATGATAAATAGATATAGTGATAATTATAATTTCCTAATAATACCGATTAAATGACTATGATTGATCTACCCTCTTCCCCCTATCTTCAATTTGATCGTCAAACTTGGCGAAAATTTCGTCAAGATACACCGTTAACATTAACTGAAGCGGATTTGCTTCAGTTAAAAGGGCAAAATGCGCCTATTTCTTTAGCTGAAGTGGAAGAGATTTATTTACCGCTTTCTCGGCTATTGAACTTATATGTTGCTGCCACTCAAAAGCTGTATTGCGTCACTACACAGTTTCTAGGACATCCTGAACCCAAAGTTCCTTATGTCATTGGTATTGCTGGCAGTGTGGCTGTTGGAAAAAGTACAACATCTCGTATTTTACAGGCTCTATTATCGCGTTGGCCTGACCACCCACATGTGAGCTTAATCACGACAGATGGGTTTCTTTATCCTAATGCTGTATTAGAAAAGAGAAATATGATGGGGGAAAAAGGTTTTCCAGAAAGTTATGATATGCGTGCTTTAATCGATTTTTTAGCTGATTTAAAATCAGGCAAACCCAATTTAAAAGTACCGGTTTACTCACATCATCATTATGATATTTTGGAAAATGAATATTTAATCGTGAATCAGCCAGACATTGTCATTTTAGAGGGGCTCAATGTATTACAAATTCCAAAAATAACCCATTACAAAAAATCCAGTTGGTTTGTCTCTGATTTTTTTGATTTTACCATTTATGTAGACGCAGATACCGCGATCATTCAACAATGGTTTATGGATCGTTTCATGACATTTCGTGAAAAAGCACATGACGATACCGCTGCATTCTTTCACCGTTTTTCCACCTGGACCGATGAAGCGGCGATTTGTTTCGCCATGAATATTTGGACAGAAATCAACGAACGCAATCTCATCAATAATATTTTGCCTTTTAAACATAGGGCTCGATTAATTTTGGAGAAAGGGAAAGGGCATGCGATTGAGAATGTACGACTGAGGAAGTTATAAGCCGTGATGTTCATTAGGATTGCGCTGAAACGCCAGATGGATCAGCGTGTCTAATAGTTTTGAATAAGCTAATCCGCTCACAGTCCACATATAGGGATATTGGCTGATCTGCGTAAAACCAGGTAGCGTGTTAGCTTCATTGAGGAATATGTCTTTGCCTGATGTCACAAAAAAATCGATACGTGCCATCCCTTTGCAACCCAATACCACAAATGCTTTTTTGGCTAGGGCTTGAATTTTCTCGACCAAATCTGGCGTAAGTTGTGCGGGTGTACTCAAAATCGCGCCATCTGGATCTAAATACTTCGCCTCGTAAGAATAAAATTCTGTTTTCAAAATAATTTCGCCGGGCAAAGACGTTTGTATGTCGTCATTACCCAATACCGCGCATTCAATTTCTCGGCCCTGTATATCAGTCTCTAACAGAATTTTAGTATCATATTGCTGCGCCAACGCCAATGCTGCTTTAAAATCCGCTTCATCTTTTACCTTGGAAACACCAATCGATGATCCTGCATTTGCGGGTTTCACAAAGAGCGGCAACCCCAACTCATTTTTTACGGCTTCAAACTGGAGCGTAGGGATATCTGTACGAGTAATGGCGATCCATTTTGCAACAGGAATATCTGCTTGTTGCAATAATCGCTTACTCACTTCTTTATCCATACAAATCGCCGAACCCAAAACGCCTGAACCCACATAGGGAATATTGGCAGATGCTAACAATCCTTGTAGCGTACCATCTTCTCCATAAGTGCCATGTAATAGTGGGAAAATCAAATCAATCTCAAAAGGCTGCAAAGCGTTATCTGTATGTATCACTAGCGGTATCGCATGACCCAATTGAAACAAAAGTGGTTTTGCGGGAAACGGTTCTTTCAACTGCTGCAGAGCAGGATTATTTAGAATCGTGTCTACGGAATCGAGTAATAACCATTTTCCATCACGCGCCACAAAAATAACACTCACTTCGTATTGATTTTTGTCTAGACATTGAATCACATTTTTGGCCGACTCTATCGAGACTTCATGTTCGGCAGAACGACCACCACATAATACGGCAATTTTTTTCTTTGAAGGAATCATGCTGGTAGCTATTTTAATGAGTGCTTATCAATTTCAAGCAAGTAACTATACTGCTCGTACTTGAATGTGAGAATTTTAATGTATCTGCTTTTTTGATACGAGCAGTATCATCTGTTTGAATTTAAGGGGTCAGCAGAACACTTCCCCCTTAAAAAACCCCCTGGTTTTGTCTCACTTCAGAGATGCAAAAACCAGCACCTTGAAGTGGAACAAGTATAGGTATGTCAGCGGCGGATCACAGAAAATGCTGGTAGCTATTTTCAAGCGTTTATGACAAGTAGACTAGCATTGTCTGTAAGCGCTAGTGAAACAACAAAGAGATATGATCGCCTAATCGTGAAAAGAATCCGCCAATAGGATTTTCCTCTAACGCCACTAAAGGCTGAGCGGCAATGGTTTGATTATTCAAGGTCACCTGTATTTGCCCATAAGCTTTACCTTTTGTCAGTGGCGCTTCTAATTTTGGGTTCGTCGATAAATGTGCTTTCAATTGATTGTATTGTCCAACAGGGATAGTGACATATAAATTTTGGATTAACCCCAAATTGGTTTCTTTATCTCTACCAAACCAAACACGCTGTTTAGAAAGTGGCGTATTTGCGGTGTATAGTGGATGTGTTTCATAAAAACGAAAACCATAATTCAGCAAAGCTTCAGCATCAACAGCGCGCTGTTTCATGCTAGCTGCCCCCATGACAATCGCAATTAAACGCATATTGTTATTGCGTTTAGCCGAAGCCACTAAACAATAACCTGCTTCATCCGTATGCCCTGTTTTTAAACCATCTACAGTCGGATCGCTAAACAATAATGAATTTCGATTGGGTTGTTTAATATGGTTATACATCATCCATTTTTGGCCATACCATTTATAATCTTCTGGATAATGATCAATAATGGATCGCGCTAAAATACTTAAATCATAGGGAGTGGTATAATTGTTCGGATCTGGCAATCCAGTTGTATCTGCATAATGTGTATTCTTCATCCCCAGTTGTTGCGCCATCTGATTCATAAGATCGATAAACGAATTTTCAGAACCTGCGACAAATTCAGACATAGCCACACAAGCATCATTGCCTGAAGCAACAATAATACCATTGATTAAATCTTGCGCAGGGACTTGTGTCCCCACTTTGACAAACATGCGAGAACCACCCGTACGCCAAGCATGTTCACTGATAAGCACATTATCAGTGGGGTGAATGCGCCCCTCTTTTAATGCAGCCGAAACCACGTACATAGTCATTAACTTAGTGAGACTTGCTGGCGGCAAGCGCATCTCTTGATTATTTTGTGCGATAACATAACCACTATCAGCATCAATGAGCAAATAACCTTTTGCATTGATGACCGGTGGCACTGGAATGACCGGCGATGCTGATTGCGCTACATTGAGAACCGGTTTAGATGTATTTAAAGTCGGGGCAAGAGGAGCACTCGTTGTGCTCGCTTGGCTCGACGTTTGTAATCCTAATTTAGGTGCGGTAGGGATAGGCGCAGTGGAAAGCGATTGTGTTAGTGTTGGTGTTGGTGTTGGTGTTGGTGTTGCTGGAGATGCAGTAATTTGCGCTATATTTCCAGAAACTGTTTTGTTTTTTAATATTGCAGGCTCAGGTAACGCTGGCGTCACTTGGGCAGGCGTGGATGGCACAGCCGCTGGTGGTTGCGTTACTGCAAAAACAGAAAGACTTAAAAAAGTGATGAGCGATATGGATAGGCGTTTTGTGATTTTTTTCATGGGTGTTTGAATGGTTGTGTCAAGTTTTATTTGGAACTGCAATTTTCCGTTGGGGACATTGGTCAGCCGATTTAAAGACCTTCTTTAAACCCACATTCTTTTTGCGGACATACTTTTTCTCTGCCCCAACGTTTGGTTTCTTTCAGGGTTAAAATCGGCCACTGACATTGAGGGCAATGCTCTGCTAACGGTTCATTCCACGTTGCATATTTACAGGCAGGATATTTTTCACAGGAATAGAAAAATTTCCCATATCGAGATTTACGTTTCAGCAAATGGCCTGTTTTACACTCAGGGCAATCAACACCAGTATCTGGTGGTGGTTCCAAAGGCTCCATATGCTTGCATTTTGGATAATGGCTGCAACCAATAAACTTGCCATATCGACCTAACTTGATATGCAAAGGAGATTGGCAAGATGGACAAACTTTTCCTGCTACCACCTCAGGCTCAGCCAGATTGATTTCTTCACCTTCCATCGTGCGGGTGTAATCACAATCCGGATAAGTCGTACATCCAACAAATCGACCGCGCTTTCCTAAACGTGTGCTCAGGGGGTTTCCACACTTTGGACAATCTTCATCCATCTTTTCGTGTGTGACATCGCTACGCTTTACGGTAGCCTGAATTTCCATGAGCTTTTCTTTGAACGGACTCCAAAATGTTTTCATCATGGGCACCCAAGCATGCTCGCCACGAGCAACGCTATCGAGTTCGTCTTCTAAGCGCGCTGTAAAATGATAATCCACATATTGAGTAAAATACTTCGTCAAGAATTGACTGACGACCCGACCCACGTCTGTTAATTTAAAGCGCTTCTGATCTAAAATTACATATTCTCGACGCTTTAAAGTAAAGATAATACTGGAATAAGTGGATGGACGACCGATACCATATTCTTCTAGCGCCTTCACTAAGCTGGCTTCTGTAAAACGTGGTGGCGGTTCTGTAAAATGTTGTATCCCTTTTACTGAAACCAGTTTCAGCACATCTCCTTCTTTTAACGGAGGAAGTCGAGTATCACCTTCGTCATTTTTTTTCGCATCACTCACACTTTCTTCATAAACTTTCAAAAATCCAGGATCTGTAATCACCGACCCATTTGCGCGAAAAATATTTTTTTGACCGCATGCTAAATCGGCAGAAACGGTATCAATGGTCGCGGAAATCATTTGACAAGCCACTGTTCGCTTCCAAATTAACTCATATAGCTTTGCCTGTTCAGCCGTTAATTTTCCCATTAAAGATTCAGGCGTACGATTAATATCCGTGGGGCGAATAGCTTCATGCGCTTCTTGCGCATTTTTCGATTTTGTTTTGTAAAAACGAGGCTGGTCAGGCGCGGCATCAGCACCATATTGCTGTTTGATAAAAGCACGTATTTGATCAATCGCTTCTGCGGCTAGATTCACGGAATCTGTACGCATATAACTAATTAATCCTACCGAACCTTCTTTGCCTAATGAAATTCCTTCGTAAAGTTGTTGCGCCAATCGCATCGTGCGATCAGTGGTGAATCCTAATTTATTAACCGCATCTTGCTGTAACGTCGAAGTAATAAAGGGAGCCGCCGGATGACGTTTTCGTTGTTTTTTTTCAACTTTGAGCACCGTCAAACCTTTCTTGCCGGCTTTGGTGAGGTCTTTTTCAATCGCTTGCGCTTGTTTTGCTTCGATCACCGAAAATTGCGTCAACTTTTCGCCTTGATACACGGATAATTTAGCGGAAAAATTTTGTTTCTGTGCTGCAGCTGCAGCTTCGATAGTCCAATATTCTTGTATAATGAATTCGTCAATCTCTACTTCACGTTCGGCAATCAATCTTAATGCAGGACTTTGCACGCGTCCGGCTGACAATCCTGGACGTACTTTTCGCCATAGCAAAGGAGATAAATTAAATCCCACTAGATAATCTAAGGCGCGACGCGCTTGCTGCGCATTGACCAAATCCATCGAAATATCACGAGGATGGCTCACCGCGTGCGCCACAGCGGATTTTGTAATTTCATGAAAAACAATGCGGTGAATTTGCTTT